>NZ_KB902790.1:0-123128 GCF_000379585.1 Bradyrhizobium sp. WSM2793
GGTGGAGACGTAATAACTGTTGATATTGACCGAGACCACATAGGTCGTACCGGCCGCGATGGTGAGCGGCGTGGCGAGCGCCTGCTGCTGCCAGCCCGATGCGCCTTCGTTGGTGAACGTGACCGTCGCCAGCTCCTGGCCCGTTGCCGACCAGATGTGGCCGACATGGGTGCCGGTCTCGTTCGAGGCCTTGTAGTACCGGATCGCCTGAATCACGCCGGAATTATCGGCGGTGAAGCGCATCCCCAGCTCATAGTCCGCCCCTGTCCCGTCGGTGGCATTGGTATTGGACGGCGTCTGGGTGGTGAACAGGGTGGTGGTGGCACTCGCAGCTGCAACCGTCGCCGTGGCCGCGCTGGTTGCGTTCTCGCCGGCGCCGAGCAGATCGGTGTAGGTGGCATTCACCCGGATCCGCTTGCCGACGAGGCTGCTGTCGAGGGTGAGACTCGAGGTCGTGGCGGACAGATTCGTCCAGGTGGTGCCGTCGGGGCTGCTCTGCCAGCGATAGGTGATGCTCGCCGGGACGCCGTCGGGATCCGTGACGCTGGCCGTCAGGGTCTGGTTCTGGGTCGCCGTGCCGCTGATCGTGACAACGCCGACGTCGTTGACATTGGCCACCTTCGTNGCGGTCCCGGCGCTCACCGGGGTCTCGCTGCTGCCCAGCAGGTCCGTGTAGANGGCGGTGACACGTATGAAGCTTCCGACCTGGGCCTGCCCGAGCGTCAGCGTGCTCGCCGTCGCGCCGGCGATGTTGCTCCATGCGGTGCCGTTCGTGCTTTTCTGCCACTGATAGGTGACGGTGCCCGGCACTCCATCCGCATCGCTCACCGTCGCGGTCAAAATCTGATTTTGCGTCGGGGTTCCGCTGACGCTCACCGTACCGGGGTGATTGTTGGGTTTCTTCGAGCCCGCAGCGAACGCGACGTCGCGGAAGTAGTTTGTATTCTGATAGGTGGCGGTCGGGAAAACGCCCGCGCTGTAGTCGAAGACGCCGGCGCCGGCCGGAGCGTTCAGGCCACCATTGCTGATGCCCGAGGCGAAGCTCTGCGGGGTGGAGACGTAATAGCTGTTGATATTGACCGAGACCACGTAGGTCGTGTCGGCCGCGATGGTGAGCGGCATGGCGAGCGCCTGCTGCTGCCAGCCCGATGCGCCTTCGTTGGTGAACGTGACCGTCGCCAGCTCCTGACCCGTTGCCGACCAGATGTGGCCGATATGGGTGCCGGTCTCGTTCGAGGCCTTGTAGTACCGGATCGCCTGGATCACGCCGGACGTGCCGCTGGTGAAGCGCATCCCCAGCTCATAGTCGGCCCCTGTCCCGTCGGTGGCATTGGTGATGGACGGCGTCTGGGTGGTGAACAGAGTGGTGGTGGCCACTTTCTGTACTCCGGGCTAGTCAGCACAATGGTCTATGATTTGAAATTGCCGGCCGACTTATGTGTCGCCGGAGTAATCTGCCGCAGCGTTCGAATTTAAAACATTAAATATCACAAAATAAATTAAATCAAAACTGTTTTCGTTATCGGAAAAGCGACCCTCGTCAATTTCTCTTGAAGTTGAAAGAAGCAGGCGCGTGACCGACCCGTGCACCAGTTGCGCCCGCCATTCCGGGGGACAATCGCTGCAAATTCGGATGCAGGGGGCTGCGCACTTCCCCCGGCCTCGAACGCTCGCGACTCCAGTTCTTATGGCTCCATCCGTTTCGCGATCAGGTCGGCGAATTCACCCAGGTTCCGGGCCGCCTCGACTTCGCCAACGCGGAATCGCACGCGAAATTTCTGCTCGACAGCGATGACCAGCGAGATCTGCATGAGCGAGTCCCATTCTTCGACGTCGGCTGCCGAAAGTTCGGGCTTGGCCGCGACCTTCTCAAGGAAGATTCCGTCGAATACCTCCTGCAACTTCGTCAGTACTTCAGCTTGCTTCATAAGCCCTCCGGGTTATGCGGATCTTTGTCGAACACCTCTGATACTTCTCCACCTTGAGCTCGAACTCCTTTCGGGCGGCGGAATCTTCCGTACGCACGAAGCCAAACTCCTCGTAGATGCCGGCAACCATTCCGTTCTTGGCCGTCGGAAGATAAATGCCGCGCACCGTTGCGCAGCCGGCGGCCTCTGCAAGCCGAAAAATCTCATTCATGATCTCGTCCTCGACCTGGCGCTTGAGCACGCGGCAGCTCATCAGCCAGGTATCCAGAACGAGTACGCCGCCCTCGATCTTCGCAATGACCACAGAGATGAGCCCGGAATCACCGAAGCGATCCTCGAGCCGCATCGTGAAGCACCGGTAGTCCGGTCTTCCCAGGAGCCCCTGGATCTCGGTTTCGGATCGACGGACCGTCGTCAGGTTGAACTGGTTGCTGCGCGCGATCAGCTGGGCAATGCGAGGCAGGTCCAGCGGGTCGAATTCCTTGATCGTACCTCGCATCTCCAGCGAGGCGAGGTAGGCTGGCATGTCGGTTACGCTCGCCGCGAGCTCCGTACGTCGCCGTTCCTGCCTATACTGCGCCGTCCGTTCGAGATCCTCCTCGGTGACGTTCCGTGGCTCGAAATGACGCCCGGCCTGAAGGCGACTGATGAATTCGGCGGGATCCGCCCCGAGGAGCACGCCCTCGACCTGAGGCTGAAACTGACGCACGATCTCGATCTCCGCCGGATTGTCATCGGCGAAGACGAAGCTGTCCAGGCCGACGCGGAGTTCATCCGCGATCCGCTGCAGGTTGTCGGACTTCGGGTTCCAATTGGCTTGGAAGGCTGCAAAGTGCTCCAGCCGGAGAACCATCTCGGGATGCTTCTCGAATACCTCGCGGGCGCGCGCATCGTCGTTCTTGCTGCATACCGCAAGCAGGACGCCGCGCTCGGAAAGGGCAAGGAGGTAGTTCTGGAAAGCCTTGAAAGCTTCGCCGCGGGGAGACGTGTCGCCAAGTTCAATTCCCTCGACGCCGTCCTCCGCAATCACACCGCCCCATAGCGTGTTATCGAGATCGACCGCCAGAACCTTCTTGGGGCCTTGCTTGCGGGAGGCGATCAGGTGGCTTAGCTCTTGTGCGATGTCCACCAGGAAATCGGGTGAGCCGAGCTGCTTCGATTCGTACCACGCTCGCGAATCTTCCGCGGCCATGGTCCCTCGGCGTGCCGAGAGGAATTCGACGTCGCAGATTTGCACTCCGGCCGGGGCCCGGAGCCCGAGCTCAAGATTCACCGCCTTGCGGAAACTCCAATCGGCACCGAGCGTGCGTGAACGAAAAGAGCCGAGATCGAGGTCGCCGGGCAGCGCAAGATTGGCGAGAATCACCGCCGCGCCCGAGCGTTTGATGAAAGTCTGCGCGAGGTTGAGGAGATGCTCCGCGGCGCCGACAGCAGCTTCGCGCTGATGCTCCACGGCATCGAGCAGCGAGCCGGAAAACCGGTAGTGGCTCGCGTTCGGCAGAATGAAGGCGAGATCCGGCTTGAAGGCGTACAGTCGGCTCGAGGCGTCGAGGATTTCCGAGACGAAATTATCGTAGTCCCCGAGAAAGCGTTCGCATTCGACTCCACGAGTGACCAAGAGATGCGCAACCAGTTCGTGCAACGGATACAGGTTGTAGCCGCCGATCAAGGCGAGGCGGAGTTTCGGCTGGACACTTTCGTTCGCAGGTAGCTTGGCCTTTTTTCGAAGCGTCGACAGAAAAAACAGTTCTGAAAAGCTCGTCGCTTGCCGCGAGCGGGCGGCGAGGTGTCCCCAGAACGCCGCATCGCCGGATAGCGCCAAGGACTTGAGTTCGGCATCATCTACGTGCCGGTCGGGCAAGACGGGTACAGTAGCGAGAATGGCAAGCCTCCACCAAGGAAAGCATCATTTGATTTGCGCTCACAATAAATAATGCTATCCCTTGGGTCAATTAAATATATTTAAATGTTAAAATGGAGGTTGAATAAATACATGGCCGGCCACATTGAGTTAGAGCCGTCGGGCTCATGTACGCTTTCCGCCAAGGCTGAGAACCTCAAACGGCTCCCCGAGGGAAATAACCTGGTCCTCCGAGAGATCCAGCTGGAGGATTCCGCGCAAATCGTTGCTTGGCGGAACGATCCCGTTCTGGGCAAGTTCCTGACCCGAGAAAGGCTAACTTTGGCTCAGCAGGAAGCGTTTTTCCGAGGCTACCAGGCTAGGGCGGACGACTACTATTTCATTGCCGAATTCAAGCGCTCGAAGAAACCGGCTGGCAGCATCGCCCTCGCAAACCTGGATTTCGCGACAAAACGCGGCGATGTGGCACGGTTGATCGTCGATCCGGGTGCGCGCCTTTTTCTAGCCGAGATCTTCGATCTGCTTTTCTCGTTCGCGTTCGTGCAGCTAGGGCTCTCGGTCGTGTTTGCCAGCGTGCAAAGCAAGAACGTTGCCTCGAAGAACTTCCATATTCGCCTTGGTTTCCAAATCGAAAAGATTGCCCCGAAGGCTTGGTGGAACGGCGACGACGTCATTACATTTCGAATGACACGCGAAGATTATCCCCGGTTGAAACAGGCCTGGTCGGCGCTGCTCCTCGATGCGCGGGAAGATTGATCGTCCCCAAGTCAGGGAGAGCAGCGCATTGCGCTTCTGGAGGCGACCGATCTCACGATGAAGTTTGGGTGTTGTCTGGCGCAGGAGCCCTTCATGGCCACTCGTGGATCACGGACCCTGCGCGGCCCTCGACAGGATTCCCATCGTTGACTGTTGCCCCTGCGGTCGCATTCGACATCCGTCGCATGGTGTTTCTCGCCTAAGCTATGCTCCTGCTCATCGATCTCTATCGGTGAGGATCGGGCGTGAATTGGCGAAAGCTCGATCGGGGCTGAGCGACGATTTGCGCGACTCCGTCAGATGAAACTGGTCTACTGCGCCGCACCCACTCAGCAGCGCGGAGGCCGCCTGCCTGCAGTCTCACGATCGGTTCAGGGCCAATCTCCGACAGGAGGATGCCCATGTGCCCCGATGCCGGAGGCGCTGTTGGCCAAACGCCCAATCCATTTGCTGACAATACGGTCCGATCCATATCGCCCCAAAACTGCACGACAATGGCACCAGCGGGCACGCAAGCGGCGAGGTGCGTCGCTTCCGGCGAACCGATGCGGGGCTCAGCCGCTGGTCGCAGCGCGACGATGACTGCATCCCACTCGTCGCGATACATGGCCTGGGCGTCGTCGAAGGTGTCCACGCTCGCTCCAGAGTTCGCCAGACCAGCGCGGAGCGAGCCAACAAAATCATTGTCGCACAGCACAGCAATGCGATTCTTGTAAACGGATAAGCCGCAATCGTGGAGTTGCTTCACGCACAGCGGACCGAGAAACGAGAAGACATCGACTGACGGGTGGCGTTCGTTCACGCCGACGATGGGAATTCCGCGCCGCAAGCATGCTTCCATGTCGAGGTCCTCGGGGCGAAATTCCCAGGTCTCAAACATCAAGGCGATGACGGCGTCCCTCGGTAATTTATCAATGAGCGCAGCGGTGAGGGGCCGAAGATGGCCGCTGTTCGTTACAATATCGGTTTGCTGGAGGATATCCGGGGTGATCTGCTCCAAGACGTCGATGCGATCGGCCACGCCGACCGAATCTGCAAGCTCTAGCGTCTGTTGCCTGGCATCGGCTGCTGTGCCGTGCCGTGTAGCTTTCGTGAAGGCATAGACGTGCCTGGCTCCGGCCATGGCCGCAAGGACGGCTGTCACGGCGTAGGCCCCGGTCGCGGCCTCAGTGAGAACTGTTAGTTCAGAGAGGTCCAGGAGTGTTCCCGCAAGGGCTCGGCTCATCAGGCCACCGAGACGCGGCAATGAGAATCCTGGTCGCAAGGCCGTATCGAAGCCGGATCGCAATTGCCTGAACGCTGCTCCGGCCTCGGTTGCTGTCATGAACTGCCTTTCGCTTTGCCACCTTGGGAACAACGCGCGTAAATATATGGTCGAGTTTGGCTGAGCCCCTGCGCGCCGAACGGACTTTATGAGTGAACTTGATTGCAAGTTAAATAATATATTTATTATAATAATAAATCTATTTATTAATGTCAATAATGTGCAGCGGTGTCCTCAAGGACGCGACCGCAGCGCCTCAATCAGCACCTTAGCCATGGTAAAACGTGGTAGAGAACTCGGTAATTTGAAATTGTTGAATTAACAAATTTAATTTGCCGTAGATCCAATTTAGGTCTATTTTTGCTGACTGACGATTGCAGGATAACGCTGATGACCCACCTCGACCCCGCCAGTGAAGATCGTCGCGAGTTCTTGAAGAGCTGTGGAAAATTTGCAGCCGTCACACCTCCGACTATGACGCTGTTGCTGTCCACCTCGCTGACCTCCACCGCCATCGCCAGTTCCGGCGGTCGAATTGTGCAGGGCAACAATGGCTACGGCAACAACGGTGGCGATGGCAGTCCCAATGGGAAACCGGATGGCAACCGCTAAAGGCAAAGGAAGCCTCACCGTCCCGAGCGCACGTCCGAGAATCGGAGGCTCAGCCGCTCCGGCGGCGCCTTTGGGCCGACGAGCGGTCGATTAGGAGATCATTTAGCTTCTTACCGGCTCGAAGCTGCGCTTTCAGCCAGCGGGGCTGTTTGCCGCGACCGGACCAGGTCTCGGCCGGGTCCTTCGGGTTCTGGTATTTCGGCAACACCGGGGGGTAGGGGCGGCGCGGCCGTTCCCCGTTCGGGGACGAAACGGCGGTCCCCTCAATTTTGCGCAGCCGCTCTTCAAGCTTGGCCTTTTCCGCGGTCATCCTCCGACTGAGAACGGTCGTGACCTCATCGTAAAGCCGCCACAGCTCGGCCGTGGTCGAGTTGGCCCAGTCACTCTTCTCCATGGAAGCCGTCCCCAGCTACTTCCGAACCGAATCAAGAGCGGGCATTATCAGGACATAGCAGGGTTGGGCAAGCGCGATCCGGGCGCGTGGCGGCGCTCGTGTGCAGCGCAGTACCAGGTGCTAGCGGTTGAGACTGTATCTCCGACCGGGCGGTCGCTTCCTAAACGCCCTCCGTCCGTGGGCTCGTCGTTTGGGCGCGAGCAATCGCTCCTCTGCTTTCAATACGCGACTACGTAAGTTCTGCAATTCGGTGAATTGAACGACGAGGGCCTTATGTGTTTGACGCAAAACTGCCGAAGAATACATGTGAACACCTACTCATTGCTAACGACGCCCGTGCTAATCATTGAATTTGCTGAATTATCGAAATTTGGCTTCAAACGCAGTACTGGACTTCCAGCGGTACTACATGTGCCACGATCAACCGCGGCCTTGTTCTGTTACCAGCCATTGCTTTGATGAATAGTAATACTTTTCTCGCCTCCCTTCCCGGAGCGAGGGCGTTCACGAACGGCCTCGCTTCAATGAAACTTCGTCGAATGTTAGATTTGAATCGTGAATGTCCCTATATATCGTTCGTAATATTCGGCTCTAACTAAGTTAGTTGGATGTTGACCATAATAGCGACTCGCCCCCTTAGTACGCCGATGACATTCCTGGCGAGAATTTTCAGATTGAAACCATCAGAAATTGTAGTCGGAATGTCATTATCCTCGCAGAATTCGCGGTTTCGAATTTTGGGTCAAGCACCGCATTCTTACGGTGCTGCACGCATTCTCTGGGCGAGTTACGATAGTGTGGCCATCGAGCGTTGCCGTCAGGTGCTGTCTCCGATCTAAGACCTGCGACATTATTGACGGAGCTGGCTGGCTATAACCCGCGCGTCTCAAAAGGAGAGTGGGACTAAACGGCCGCAAGGGGGGTTGTTAGCAACAGGCAAGGGAAGCATGCGCCGCATCAGAATTGTTATCGCTGATCGACACCCGATCGTCTTGCAAGGAATTAGGAGCGTTCTTGCGGCGCAGCGTGATTTTGCGGTCGTTGCTTCCTGCGGCGATGGCGCAAGCTGTATCGAGGCAATTCGATTTCTTGCACCGGACGTGGCGCTTGTCGATGCTGCACTGCCCGACTTCAGTCGACAGCAGATCCTCGCTCGTCCAAACGCCGTCGGCGCACGCGCTCCGGTAATCTTCTTCACCGGTATCACGGGCGACAGTGAGTTAAAAAGGCTGACCTTGGACGGCGCCTGCATCGTCCTCTCGAAGGATTCGGATGTGGAGATGCTGGTCGCAACCCTGCGGAAAGCTGCCCAGGGCCAAGCTGCGGCCTCGCCGAGCACTGGGCACATCAGCGAGGACGACCTCGCCGGTGTGAAGCCCCTGACGCAACTAACGGACCGGGAGCGGCAGATCATGCGGCTCGTATCGGAGGGGCTATCGAACAAGGAGATTGGGCGTCGGTTGAATCTTGCCGACGGTACGATCAAGGTCCACCTTCATCATATCTTCCAGAAGCTGGAAATCAGCAATCGTACGGTTCTCGCAGCATTGGCGATCTCGCGAAGGGAGCTGCATGCAGCGCCAGATGAGCCGGATTCCCCTAATCTGTTGCGTCAGGATCCCGCCAGCGCGAATTGACGGGTACGTCTGGCGCGCGTTCGGGAGTTTGCGCGAGGGGCGGCCTATCGCGGTGCCAGATGCTCAATCATGTTGAGGCAGGCCCCTTCGGCCTCGGACAACGTTCGAAAGGGCGAGCCGCCAATCTTGATTGCGGCTTGGTTGATGTGGAGCGGACGCCAACTCGCCAGGTAGCCGAAGCGTCCGTGAAGCCCGGACCTCCCGGGCTTTCGAAACTGATCACGAACGAGAAGCCGTGGCTGCTCGCACTCCAGATCTCCATGTCCCGGACGGACCGATAGAATTGCAGTGGCATCGCAGTGATCCATTGTAACCGGGCCCCCGCCCGGCGGTTAATTAATTTAACTAAATTAAATGTCGGGAAGCAACTAAAATCGGTGCGTCGGGCAAGTGTGCTCGGAAAAATCGGGGGAAGCGCGGCAAATTGCCGAGTTTCGGTCCCGAGCATGCGCACGTTCAGCAACCTCTCGCCAGGTAAAGAAAATTCTTGGTTGAAAATCTATTTAATATATAATAATAATCTAAATACCGTTTTAAATCGAGGGGGCGCATCGTGACCCGGGACGGCAACGAGGATGACGACCGGCGGGAGTTTTTGAAGACCTGCGGAAGATTTGCAGCCGTGACGCCCCCTGCCATGACGCTGCTTCTGTCCACCTCCCTGACCTCAAAAGCCATTGCCCGTTCGGGCGGCCTGCACGGGCCGAGGCAAAGCGACAGCGGCCAGTCGTTCTTCGACAATGATCGGTCGTCCGCGGCCGCCCCGGGGGGCTCCAGCGGCGGATCATCAGGGGGTGGGGGAGCATCTGGTGGTAGCTCTGCTGGATCTTCTCGTGCCGGAGGGACATCCGGCGGCGGATCCGGCGGTAGCGGCGGGGCCGGTGCTGGCGGAGGCAATGCAAAAGGGCCCTTCGCAACCGGCGGCGGCTCTGGAATTCCAAGTGCAGATGGTGGGGTCGATTGCGCAGAAGAAGACGAGGAAAAGCGCAAGGCCGATTGCCCCGCAGCTAGTACTCAAATTTCCAGCGCAACCCAATCCAGCCGGTAAGACCTTCTCATCCCATGAATGAGCTCGACGGGCTGCCGTGCGGCCAAGCCGGGCCGGGGCCTTGTGCTCCGACAGGTCAAACGCGAGGCCGAAAGCATATCTGGCCAGCCGAGCGGCCTCCCGGGAGACTCGGTCAGGAGGCGTGTCATGAATACCCGCATTCGAGCGCAGAATCCTGCGGCCCTTCTTCGAGAGCGTCTCGAAGCGCTTGTCGCTCAGCTCGCAGAACTCGAGAAGCTCAGAGACCGGGTAGGTCGAGAAGAGAATCGTCAGCGCAAGCTGCGCAAGGGGGACAGTCCCCCATGTCGAGCTCGGACCGCGGGCAGTCGTTCCAGCTTCGCACAGGCGAAGCTCATGCCCGTGCTGCTTGGTTTCAATAAATCGCGGTGTTGTAGCGAGCGTCCCAAAGCAAATGGATGACCGAAGCGGTGCGTGCGGATGGCTCGGGAAAGCGAACCGGCCTACGAGCCTGTCCCGGCTATTCGGCTACCAGGTGAGCGGGGGTGCCGCGCTGGAGCCCCAGGGATGAGCCCGACCGCGCCGTGCGAGACTATCCGATCGATTCTGCGGCTCATGACCTTGTAGCACTCGCATGCCACGGCTTCGAGCCGCGGCCGATCAATCTCGAGCTGGCCGCGCCGACTGGATTTCAGCGCTCTTGACGCGCGCATTGTGCACACGACATGCGTGACGGTGGTGCGGCGAACGCCGAGCAACTCCGACAATGTTTCTTGCGTCAGCGGGAGCAGGTCACCTTCATTCGCACGATCGTGGATGTGGAGAAGCCAGCGCGCTAAGCGCGCTTCGACGGAATGCAGCGCATTGCAGGCCGCCACGTGCTGGAGCTGCGTCAACAACGACATCGTGAAGACCTGCACCATGGATGCGATTGCGGGGCTGCGATGCTGGGCTGCCAGGAATTGCGCAGGCGAGATCTGCAGCGCGGCCCCGGATAGGCGGACGACCGCAGTCGCGGGTGCGGCGGATGCGCCAAATGCTGACGTCAAACCCACAGCGCCCTCATGCCCGATTATCGCCGTGGCAACTGTCTGCCCGTTCGGCAGCTCCGTGATCGCGGCGATCGCGCCGCTGAGGGGGAAGAGAAGATGTTCGATCCGATCGCCCGATCGGATGAGCACGGAATTGCGTTCGATCACGACTTTCCGCAGATGAGGCGCTAGCAAAGCAAAATCCGCTGGCGGCAACGCTGCTAACAAACGATTACCAATTCTAGTCGCATGGTCCATCATGGGATTGGCTCCCGACGGATACTCGGCACTAGAACTCATGCCGATGTGTTGAGCCGCTCTGCGGAGTGCAGCTCAACAGCAAGCCAACCGACCACCACAGATATGGTTCCCATGATCGATGGCGCGCGCGGGCGGCCCGACAATCGCATGCCGCGACGTAGGAATATGGCCCACTGATATCCGCGTTGAAGACGCTGAAGGCGTATCTTCCTTCGACATGCCATCGCTAAGGAGTGGCACGCAACGGGCTCCCAACGACGCGTTCGTACGGGAACGCCGGCTTTGCACTGCAAGGCCAACACGTGACCCAACGCGGGCTTGGATCGCGCCGCGGGTCTAGTGGCTGGGACTGCAGTCCAGCTCCTTGATCCTCCCGGTAACGTCAAACGAGAAGAGCGCACTCATGACACCACTCTTGGTGACGTACGAGATAATGGTCCCGTCGTGCGAGGGATTGAGATCGTTCAATGTACCCGCCGGATATTCTCGGAGGCGATCAATCCAATAGGCACGAAGTGCCTCGTGGCCGGTAACGGTCTTGACGCCCCCGCAGCCGCAGCGAACCACGGCACCTTCGGCATACATTTCTAAGATCGCCTCGATGTCGCCCGCGCGGTAAGCGTCAAGCCAGTCAATCGCAATGGCCATTGGGTCAAATGATATATTTCTCACCTAAATACCATAAAAGCTTGCGATTTTGGGTCATTTTTAAGCCGTTGGGCCCTCTTTCCCTACTCTATTACCCTCTTTCCCTATTCTATTAATTGTATTTTAATAATCCCGCTTGGCCCCGGCCATATGCCGAAGTACATAGATGGCCGGGCCGAGGCAGAGTTCCAATGTTAGACGTGTCTGTGAAGCAGAGACGGATCCGGCTTCTGATCGTAGATCGACAACCGATCGTTCTACAGGGACTGAAGTCGGTATTCGGGGCACAGCAGGACTTCGACGTTGTCGCATCATGCAGCGATGGGACAAGGTGCCTCGAAGCAATTCGGAATTTGAGACCCGACGTCACGCTTGTTGCTGACAACCTGCCAGATCTGACGGTACCCGAGATCCTCGCGATTGCGAAAGCTGAGGATCTCTCCACGCGCTTGGTGTTGTTTACCGAATCCGAAGCAGATCACGATCTGGCCGCAGCTATTGCTGCTGGCGCCTCCAGCGCAATCTCGAAGCATGCTTCCTCGGCCACTATGCTGCGATTACTGCGGCTGATGACAGAGCGCAGCGTGTCGCCCGAGCAATCCGATCTCTTTCCAGCCGGCGAGGGAACTGACGGCGGCGGCAAAATTGAAACGATGCTGGAGCTGTTGACGCACCGGGAACGTCAAATTGTACAGCTAGTCTCAGAAGGAATGTCGAATAAGGAGATCGCGCGCCAGCTAAACGTTTCCCCAGGGACAGTCAAAGTACACCTGTACAACATATTTCAGAAGCTTGAAATTTCCAACAGAACTGTGCTCGCTACCCTCGCGTTGTTGCAGCGCCCGTCCGGTTTCGGCCTGCCTGCGCTGGCGTTTCTGGCGTTCGCAATTGCGGACGAACTCAAGGCGTCGGAAGCGAACGATGTGGATCCGGATGACGATAGCGCCGGTCGCGCTGGAGAGCATGTCGAATATGAGCCCTGGAAAAGAGCTATTCTCCGACACCTCGTGCTCTGGGACTCCGGCGAGACGCCCACCGAGAGGGACCTCTTCGCCAAGGCGAGCCTGGTCACGAACCCGACGGCGGCAATGGAAGGGCTGCGCCCGGCTGAGCAATCCGTAGGCTCCAAACCATGGAAGGATTACGGCCCAGTTGGATCGAGCACGCCCAATCTTCCTACGCCATTACTGCGGGGAGCCAGCGACACACAGATCGTTGGTGACCCGACTGCGGAACATCAATTCCCGCGGCTTGCGTCAACGCCGACGTTGACTCACGGAGGGTATGGCACCTTCGCCACTCTGACCGGTGCGTTGATCTACGCACTGAACGACCCCCATCTTGCCGTGCAATCGCATGACCCGGGCAAGGCGCCGATCGACAGCTTCGTGGTGGTCACCGGCGAGAATGCGAACACAAAACTGGCCGCAATAACCGATGCTGATACCAATGATGGAGACGGCTCGCCTCCGGCTTTCCCTTTGCACGATTTGCGCCTGCCTGCCGCGCTTGTGACCACCGGCGACGAACGCGTCGCTGGAGAAGGCACTTCGAGCCAAATGAGCCATGGCGCTGCGGATGACAACCTGCAGGAACCTCTTGGCTCACTGGGCTCTGGTCGCGATGCCGGTATTGGCGGAGATGGCCGCGATCAACTGATGGGCGGCAACGTTGGCGAAAACGTTGTTTTTCGCTCCCCGATCGATTCCCATTCGACCTCTTCCCACTCCGGCTTCGATTTCGCATCTGGATCGAGCAGGATCAATCTTGCCGCTTTCGGAGCGCTTGCCTGGCTCCATATGACAGCAGCAAGCAAGTCTATACCGCCGCATACCCTCGCTTGGATCTACAATCCCGCAACCAACGAAACGATCGTCTACGTGAATCCGACCGATCGGACTCTTGATGTCGGGGACCGGGGCCTGCTGGAAATCCATCTGCAGGGGATCGTCTCCATTGCAGAGGCGGATTTCGCCGGCCAGCCGGAAGGCACGTTTGTCGCGATCACCTTGGAGCAGCTCGAAGAAGCGCTGACATCGGCGACCGCAACCGAAGCTGTTCTGGATGCGGACAGTACCCACATAATTATCGGGACGAGCGAGAGCACACTCGGAGCCGCTGCAGTCTGGAACACTCTTGCCGATGACGGCCTGAGGTTCGAATTCGGGCAGGCTCGGACCGGCTTAGGGGGAGCGACCAGGTTCAGAACCTTCACTAGCGATTCCGTGAATACAACGGATGAGAACGATGATGGGTCCGCCCCGTCGGCTCATGTATCACCGATCGTGCTTGCTCATAGCGCGACGGTGACGGCAGTTGAAAATCTCACATCGAAGAATGAGCCGATCAACGGGGGCTCTAGCACCGAAGCGGGCGGTAGTTCACAGCACGCTTCGGAGCCAAGGTCTGCAAAGGCGGCAGCGGAGTTGTCTGAAGCTGGCATCATACGGGGAAATGGCGTCGGCAATGACAACGAACATCATCCCCCCGCTTCGGACGCTTCGCGAGGGTCAGCGAAGACGGCAGAAGCCGATGGTGTGGAGCACGGCAATTCGGGGCAGTCAGCCTCTGCAAAGCCACCGGAAGCAGCCGACCCTGGTGAGCCAGGCCTTGCTAGCCCGGGCCGCGGCAATTCCCAGCACGCTTCGAAGCCACCGGAGTTGACTGAAGCTGGCTTCATACGGGGAAATGGCGTCGGCAATGACAAACAGCATCATCCCCCCGCTTCGGACGCTTCGCGAGGGGCAGCGAAGACGGCAGAAGCAGATGGTGTGGAGCACGGCAATTCGGGGCACTCAAGCTCTGCAAACGCGCCGGAAGCAGCCGACCCTGGTGAGCCAGGCCTTGGTAGCCCGGGCCGCGGTAACTCCCAGCACGCTTCGAAGCTACCGGAGTTGACTGAAGCTGGCTTCATACGGGGAAATGGCGTCGGCAATGACAACGAGCATCATCCCCCCGCTTCGGACGCTTCGCGAGGGGCAGCGAAGACGGCAGAAGCAGATGGCGTGGAGCACGGCAATTCGGGGCAGTCAGCCTCTGCAAAACCACCGGAAGCAGCCGACCCTGGTGAGCCAGGCCTTGGTAGCCCGGGCCGCGGTAACTCCCAGCACGCTTCGAAGCCAGCGGAGTTGACGGAAGCTGGCTTCATACGGGGAAATGGCGTCGGCAATGACAACGAGCATCATCCCCCCGCTTCGGACGCTTCGCGAGGGTCAGCGAAGACGGCAGAAGCAGATGGTGTGGAGCACGGCAATTCGGGGCAGTCAGCCTCTGCAAACGCGCCGGAAGCAGCCGACCCCGATGAGCCAGGCCCCGGTAGCCTGGGCCGCGGTAACTCACAGCACAATTCGGAGCCAGGGTCTGCAAAGGCGGCAGTCACGGAGTTAGCCGAAGCTGGTTCTATGCCAGGGCACAATTTCGGCAACGACAACGAGCGTCATTTCCCGGCTTCGGAAGCTTCACCAGGTTCAGCGAAGACGGCTGAAGCAGATGGCGTGGAACGCGGCAATTCAAGGCACTCAAATTTTTCAGACGCACCTGAAGCAGCCGAGATGGTCGAACCAAGCGTCGCAAATGGCAGTAACGCCGGAAACTGGCCGCAGGCTGCGCAACCTGCTGCAACCGCGTTGGAACCCGTACAGCCGGCTAAAGTTGCCTCCGAGATTGGCGGCGCGGAATTGGCGTTTCGCTTCGATAGCTATGCGACTCCTCCCACATTCGGCGCGGTAGTCGAGCTTGGTGGCTCGCTCGGTCCGCACGTTTCGCCCGGTCAGGAAGAGGACCTCCACGTCATCGGCAAATCGATTCCTAACGCAATGGACGAACACGCGGTCGCCCACGTTCATAACGTTCCGCATCACGCCGCGCCTCATGACTTCCTGATTTGAAGCGCTCCATCGTTATTGATCGATGCAATCTTCGTGATTCACGCAACCGACCTTCTTTGAAAGCTCAGACCATTGCTCGAGAGCGGGCGCCGCCCCGTTGCGTGCTTCCGGCTCGGAAAGTGATCAGTGACATATCCTTGTCAAGAAACGTTCGTATATTGAGAACTTCTTGTGGCATCCAGGCAAGGGTTCGGGACGATCGTCATTCGCCTCTCGCGGTGCTGATGGCTTGCCGGAGCAATTGATCGGTGTCACGTCGCGTGCCGTATCTGGCTGTGTGTTTGATGTTTGCGGCCGTTGCAGCCGAAGCGGAGCCAAACGGTGCAACAATCGGGTCGCCGCGCGCGAGCTCGGAAATGTCCGCGCCTATGTCGTTCGACATTCCGGCCCAGCAGCTTGCCTCCGCACTCGAGCGATACGGCGATGCGACCGGTCGCGAAGTCCTCTACAGTCCGGCGCTTGCGCAGGGCCGCACCTCAGAAGCCGTCAAGGGCAGCTTTGAACCGGAGACGGCGCTGCAGCTGCTGCTTGCGGGCACCGGCCTTGCCGCCCGCTTCCTGAAAGACGGCTCGTTCGTTCTAGCCCCGGCGCCCGAAGCCGCCGGACCGCCGGAAGGCAGTGCTGCTGCTCTCGCGCGCCAATACTATGGTGTCGTTCAGGCGCGGCTGCGCGATGCTCTGTGCCGGACCAACGGGGCGCGGCCGGGAAGCTATCGCATCGCGGCCCTGGTCTGGATCGCGCCGTCAGGGGCCGTAGCCAGGTTCGAACGACTTGGATCGGCCGGCACGGCCGAGCTGGACCGCGGCATCGACAGCGCGCTTCGACAGTTCAGTGTGGGTGCCCCGGTGCCCCCCGGCTTTGCACAGCCGGTATTGATCGTGGTCCTGCCGCAGGCCTCGGGCGTCACAATGAGTTGTGGTGCGACGGTGTTGCCGCAGGCGGCCGGAGGCGTGCGGTGACTGAAGCCTCCGTGGCGATGCTGCGCCGGCTGCTGCTCGACCGATATGACGATCTCAAGCGGGGCTTGACCCGCCGCCTGGGTTCGTCCGAGATGGCGGGTGACGTCCTGCACGACACTTGGCTGCGCCTCGCCCGCACGGATACGACGATTGGCACCTTGCACAATCCGGTCAGCTATCTGCTGCGCATACTCTTCAACGTCGCACATGACCATCGTCGCGCTGAAAAGCGCCGTTTGACGAAGATCGACATCGAGCATCTGCTCGAGGTCGCCGACGAGACGCCTGGTCCCGCCGAAGTCGCGGAGGCGCGGTCGGATCTGGATGCGATGGCCGCCATACTCGCTGAGCTGCCGCCGCGCCGTCGCACCATCCTGCTCGCGGCCAGGGTGGACAACATGGCGCGGCAGGAGATCGCGGATCGGCTTGGCGTATCCTTGCGCCTTGTCTCAAAGGAGCTGCAACTCGCCCATGAGTATTGTCTGGCGCGGCAAAGGCAAATGGGTGACGCGGATTGCGCACCGGACCCGCGAAATTCGTCATTGAATCGAGACCTGTCGCCGCCGCGCGGTGATCGCGACCATGACCAGGCTGAATGACTCCATGATTCAGGGACAGACGCAAAGGCTCGACCTGCTGCAACGCGAGGCGATCGCGTGGGTCCAGCGCATCGATTCCGGCCATGCGACGTCTGCTGATGCCGAGACCTTGCAACGATGGTGTGCCGCGAGCCCGGAGCATGCGGCTGCCTTCGCTGCGGCGAGCGGTGTATGGCGCGACATCCGCCGGGCCGGCGCGAGAATTCCGCGCAACCAAATCGAGGCGTTGCCGGTCCACCAGACGCCACGTCCGGTGCTCGATCGCCGGCTTTTTCTCGGTGGCGGGCTGGCTGCCGCCGCAGCCGCCTATGTCGCTGTTACCAACCCGCCGCTGGGCCTGTGGCCGTCCCTCCGTGAACTGAATGCCGACTACAGAACGGCCGTTGGCGAGCAGCGGCAAGTCAGGCCGGCGGAGAACGTCGCGGTCCGGTTGAATACGCAGACCAGGATTGCGGTCCACCCCGCTGGCGGGGAGGGCGATCGCCTGGAGCTGCTTGCAGGGCAGGCGCTCTTCGAGTCGGTCGAGAGCGTACGTCCGCTCGTCGTGTTGGCGGCGGATGGGCGTTCGATCGGCCGCCATGCACGCTTTGACGTGCGTTGCATGAACGGCCCGGCCGGCACGGTGGTGAGCGTCGCCTGCTTCGACGGACAGGTGCGCATCGAGCGCAACGGCAGTTCTGCCGTCATCGGCCCGGCGCAGAGCTTGCGTTACGACGCCAGCGGGCTCGGTCGGGTTGCCGCGATTGACGCAGAGGCGGAATCCGCCTGGCAGCGCGGAATCGTCCTGTTCCGAGCTACCCCGCTCGCGGATGTGGTGGACGAGGTCAATCGTTATCGCGCCGGCCGAATTCTCCTTGTCAATCCAGGCCTCGCGCAGAGGCCGGTCAGTGGCCGCTTCCGCATCGATCAGATGGATGAAATCCTCGTGCGCCTCGAACAGGCCTTCGATGTCAAGGCCCGAAAGCTGCCGGGCGGCCTGGTTCTGCTGGGCTGACGCCCCGCTGACAAGAAACTTTCACACAGAAACCGTGCGCGTTCGCCTACAGGCTTCCGTCTTAGAGCTAGATCGTCATCGCTCGGAATGACGAGGCACGACCCTTCATCGGGTTTAGCCGTGCTGCCAGAAGGAATGCCGTCTTGTCCCACCGCACCGTCCGTTTTCGCTCGTCCCGGTCCGTCAGACACGCGATGTTTCTCAGCGGTGCCAGTGTGGCTGCATTGCTGGTGGGGTCGGCTGCGGCCGATGCGCGCAACCTCGGCAGCGGCAGCGCGAGCCCGGTGGCAAACGTCGCCGTGACGACCAACACGGCGGGGCAGGCGGCATCGATCGCATCAGCGCAGGCGATGAGCCGGATCAACGCGTCGCTCCGTGCGATGCGCGACGTGCAGGCGGCGGCGAGAGCCGGCGCATTGATCGGTCCGAATAATCTCGGCCTGAACAAAAATCATCCCGGAAATCTGCTTCCGAATGTGCCGAATGGTTTGGCTCCCGGAGGTCTCAATTCGACCAGCAATCCCACCGCGGTGATCGACGGCCAACCGGCCTGGACCGGCGCCGCTCAGCCGACCCAATCGACAGGCTCGAATGGGCGGGTCCAGGTTGAGGTCGTGCAGAACCAGCAGAAGGCGATCCTGACCTGGAACAAGTTCAATGTCGGACGCGAGACCGACTTATACTTCAACCAGTCCGCCGGAGGCGGTGGCGCCGCCAACTGGATCGCGCTCAACCGTGTCCTCGACCCGAGCCTCGTTCCCAGCCAGATTCTCGGCACCATCAGGAGCGAGGGGCAGGTTTATATCATCAACAGGAACGGGATCATCTTCGGTGGCTCCAGCCAGGTGGATGTCGGCACCCTCGTGGCCACATCTCTCGCCTTGTCGAACGCGCAGTTCCTGGCTGGGATCAACACCTCCATAGTGCTCACCAACGACATTCACCTGCCGACCTTCGGCGAATACAATCCGCGGCTGGCCAATTCGCAAAAGCCGGCCACCGATCCGAGCCAGCCTGCGCGCTTCACGCCGGATGGCGTGCCGGGTGACGTCACCATCCAGGCTGGAGCTCAAATCAGCGCGAAGACCGGCGGCAAGGCAATGCTGTTCGCGCCGATCGTTTCCAATGCCGGCCAAATCAGCGTCCCCGACGGCCAGATCATCATGGCTGCCGGCGAACAGGTCTATCTGAGAACCAATCCGAGCGACGTACGCGGCGTGGACGTCGCCGTGACGGCCCCGATGCCCTGGCTGTTCAACTACAACCATTTGATGGGTGCGATCGCCGGCTGGGATCTCTTCACGGAGAAACCCTGGGGCGAAAGCGTTCGCGACATCCTGCTGCCCGAGATGTACGCGCGCGCGGCATCGGTCGGCTACAAGGTCGTGAACACCGGCGTCGTGCAATCCGATCGCGGCAACATCACCGTGATGGGGCGCGAGATCTTCCAGGGCGGCGTGATGCTGGCGGCAACCGCGCTCAACAACCGCGAAGGATCGATCCGGCTGGATGCCTACAGCAACGGCATGATGGCCTCGAGCGGCAGCCTCGACGCCCAGCTCGTGTATTGGAAGACGGGTGACCTGCATCTTTCGCCGGGCAGCGTCACCGCCGTTCTGCCTGATGCCACCGACACGAGTGAGATCGAGGAGACGGCGAAGGCCACGCGCTACAAGCCGGGGCGCGTCGAATTACGCGCTAACCTGATCGATATCGGGGCGCAGGCGAACATTCTGGTTCCCGCCGGCACCATCAGCATCGTGGCCAGCACCGTGCCCGCGCCCACCGAGGAGCCCATCAACGGCGAGACGCCGGTCCGCGACGGTAGCCGGATCTATATCGGCGAGGATGCCTATGTCAGCGCCGCCGGCGTGCAGGACGTCCTGATCCCGATGTCGCGGAGATTTGTGCAGGCCGAATTGCGCATCAACGAGCTGCGTGATTCACCGCTGCTGCGGAATTCGTGGCTGCGGGGCCAGAAGATCACGGTCGATCGCAGCGCCAGCGGCGTCTTCGCCGATGGCGCTATGGCCGGCGTGAACTGGGGAGGGGCCGCGGGCGAATGGATCGGGACGCCGCTGGGCGACGTCTCGGCCTGGATCGGCAACAGCAAGACAAATCTCGCCGAGCTGTCGACCATTGGCGGCAACATCACCCTCAAATCGGCCGGCTCGATCATCACCCGTCAGGGCTCGTTGCTCGATGTCTCGGGCGGGTCGTTCCGCTATCAGGACGGAATGGTCAACTCGACGAAGTTGCTCGGCGCCGATGGAAAAATCTACGACATCGCCTCGGCGACGCCGGACAGGATCTACGTCGGTTTCGCCGGCGGGTTCAATCGCACGCACAACAATTGGGGTAAATCGGAGTCCTGGAGCACGCCCTGGTCGACGAGCCACTTCGAACGTGGCTTCACCGAGGGACGCGACGCCGGCGCCATCCAGTTCTATGCCACCGAAGGTGTTGCGCTGGAGGGCGGCTACTGGGGCGGCGTGATCGTCGGCGAGCGTCAAGCCGTAAGCGGCAAGACCGCCAAGGCTGGCTCGCTGACGTTCGGCGGCGACGGCGACGAAGATCGGCTCTGGCTGCTCGGAAAGCTCGTGATCTCCAAGGATCCCACACAGCTGCCGACGAATTTCACGGCCACGTCGCAGCTTCCGTCCACCTGGTATTCGGGCGCTCCCGGCAACCAGGACTCGTTCCGGTTGCGAACGACCTATCTCGACTCGGATGCGCTTGCAGATGCCGGACTGGGGAAGATCGAGCTCTACGTCTCCAATAACGTCACGATCGAGAAGGGCACGACGCTCGAACTGACGCCGGGCAGCACGTTTTCGATCAAGGCCAATTCCACCGTGGCATATAGCCAGGATTTCAAGATCGACGGGGTGATTCACGCACCCGGCGGCAATGTCACCCTCTTGGGCGCGGAGAACGTATCATTCGGAGCCGGTGCGGCCATCGACGTCAGCGGCCAATGGGTCAACCAGGTGAAAGGCGGCGCTGCCTCCGCTCTGCCGCCGGTCGTCAATGGCGGCAGCATCACGCTCGACCAGGCCCACTATCAGCCGGGCGTCGTGCTCGACGTATCCGGCGGTGGCTGGTACAGGCTGCGCGGCGGCAAGCCGCAAGTGAAATTCGGCGATGCCGGCAAGATTACGCTGAACACGACCGAAGTGGCGGAATTGGCGAACGCCGATATACGGGCCTATGCGGCTGGCTCCGGCGGCAGTCTGGCCATGAATCTGACTACGGAGTCGCTGCAGATCGGAGGCGGTACGCCGACGTCCCCCAACACCGTTCGCCTGTCGGAAACCCTGTTCTCGGAGCGTGGTTTCCGTTCGCTCCAGATCTCCACGGGCGGCGATATCACGATCGCCGAAGGAGCAAGCGTCACGCAGCTCCCATACAACGTTGATCTCAGGGGCATCGACGTCTCGGGCTTCAGCACGGGCACGTCGATCGGCGAGATGGGCCCGCTCGCCGTGTTGTCGCCGTCGCAGCGCCTGGCGCTCAAGCCGACGTCGCTCTCGCTCAGCGGCAGGTCCGTGACGGTCGGCGCGGGAGCGACGGTGCGGACGGACACCGGCGGCACGATCGCGCTGTCCCTGCTCGGTTCTTCGACCGGTACACTGTCTGTTGCCGGCAGGGTGGAGGCCCTGGCTGGCACGATCAATCTTGCTGCAAGCACGGGATCGATCGTTGTGGCAAATACTGGCGCGATCGTCGCGCGCGGTACGGCAGTCGGCGAAATCGACGTCAAGGGACGCCGCAGCGGCGTCGTACGCAATGGCGGCTCGGTTGCGTTTGAGGCGGCCACGGTCGCACTCGAAGCCGGCTCGCTGGTCGACGTCGCGGGTGTCAGTGGCGAATTCGACATCGAGTCGAATGACCACCAGTTCGCGCCAGTCACCCTCGCCAGCAATGGCGGTTCGATCAGTGTCAAAGCCCAGCAGGGCTTGGTGCAGGGAGCCTGGCGCGGCCAGAGCGGGGGCAGTGGCGCACGTGGCGGCAAGGTGACGTTGGCGTCTGCGCTGTCGACCGTAATCCTGTCCGAAACGGCGGCTTCCCAGTCCGGTCTGGTCGTGCGCAGCTCGAGCCTGCAGGGGGCTGGCTTCGCCGATCTCGTTCTCCCGTCGACGACACGGCTGGATGGTGTCGACCTCGCCTTCAGCGGCTCGATTTCGATCACGGGATCCCTGATCAACGGCAACGGCGCCAGCTCGCGGTTCTTTGCGCCTTACATCTCGTTGTTCAGCCTGGCGCCGAGCAATCCGGTGCGCGCAGGCACGCTGACGCTGGCCGGGTCCGTGATCGACATCGTGCAGGCAAACATCCGCGGCTTCGAACGAACGGTGCTCGAGGCGAGTGACATCCGGCTGACGCACAGTAATGTCAGCCAGTCCGCGTTCCTGGACGTCGACGGCACGCTGATCGTAAAGGCCGGTCAGATCTATCCCACCTCGCAGATCAACGCGACGATCAGGGCCAGCGACAAACTCATCGTGCAGCAGAACGGAACTCCCGGTCTGGCGCTGTCGGCCGGCGGGACACTGACGCTCGAAGCGCCGACGATCGAGCAGAACGGCACCCTGCGCGCGCCGTTCGGCCAGATCACGCTCAAGGCCAGCCAGCGCCTCACCCTCGGCGCCGGCAGCGTCACCTCGGTGACCGGCGACGGCCTCGTGCTGCCTTACGGTGCTCTCAGCAACAACGAAAACTGGACGGTGACGACCGGGCCGTTGCCGACAACCATTGCCAGCCTGCCGGAAAAGCGCGTGACGCTCGAGGCGCCGACGGTCGAGCTCGCCCCCGGATCGGTGGTGAACATCAAGGGTGGCGGCGACTTGATGGCATGGGAGCACGTGCCGGGACCGGGCGGCTCACACGACATGCTGGCGCTTCAGGGCCTGTTCGCGGTCATGCCGGCTTTCGCGGGTGCGACAGCGCCCAGCTCGGCGTCGATCCGCAGCGGAGATCGCATCTGGCTCGACGCCGGCAGCGGATTGCCGGCAGGCTGGTACACGCTGCTGCCCGCCTCCTACGCGATGCTTCCGGGCGCTTATGCGATCCAGGCAGTCGCCGGTTCGACAGGCCGGGCGACGACGTCCGCGGTAATGGCCGACGGCACGGCGGTCGTGTCCGGCTATCGCGCCAATGCGCTCGACGGCAGCCGCGACCAGCAGTCGTCCGCGTGGCGCGTGATGTCGGGCTCTGTGCTAAGGCAATACAGCGAGTACAATGAAGCCTTCGCCAACACCTTCTTCGCCTCCGATGCGTTCAAGCTGACGCAGTATCGGCTCACGGGTCAGCAGATCGTCACGCCGCGTCTGCCGGTCGACGGCGGCTCGGTTGTGTTCAAGGCGACGCAGGACCTGATCTTGAAGGGCGAGTTGCATTCTCAGGCCGCAGCGGGTGCCCGCGGCGGCCTGGTCGATATCGCCGCCAACAAGATCGCAATCCTGGGTGCCGACCAGAGCGCCGGCACTTTGCGGGCCGATGGTTATCTGGTCATCGATGCCGCTGCTCTGTCCGGCTTCGGCGCCGGCAGCCTGCTGGTCGGTGGTTTCCGCAGCGGCGACGTCGGCGGTCTGCGTGTTGATGTGCAGGCTCACGACATCGTCGTGCGCAACAGTGCAAATTCGGCGTTGACGGGACCGGAGATCATCCTGGCCGCAAGCGACACGATCGATGTCTCCGCAGGCAGCGTCATCGTCGCGCGCGGCGAGGCGCCGACCGGCGCCGGCGATCTCGTGATGGCCCCGCAGGCGTCCGATCGCGACTGGGGTGCTTTGATCCGCCTGTCCAACGGCGACGCGGTGCGGGTCCGCCGCAAGAACGTCGATACGACTGTTGGCGGCCGGGTGACGATCGGTGCCGGTGCCACCTTCGACGGCGGCAAGAGTCTTCTGATCGACGCGACGGGGAACGCGCTCGTCACCCAGGCGAGCCTGACGGGCGCAGCGCTGTCCCTGGCTTCGGGCCGGATTGGCTTCGGCGGCGGCAGCGGGCTGGTGCTCGATGCCGCGGCACTGGCCGCGCTCAACAACACCCAGCACCTGACCTTGCGCAGCTATTCAACCATCGATTTCCACAGCGCAGTGGACCTGTCGGGCCTCAAGGCCGTGACGCTCGATGCCGCAGGGCTGGTGGGCCGTGGCAACAGCGAGATCGCGGTGAACGGCAATCGGGTTGTGCTGGAAAATACGGCGAGCACGTTCAGCGAGCCGGTTGGCGCCGGTCATGGCAGTTTGAAGCTCACGGCAACCGAGCTGACCCTGGGTGAGGGCGCCAAGGCACTGCGTGGTTTCGACACCATCGTGCTGACGGGAACGACACGCATTACCGGCGAAGGCAAGGGCTCGCTCGATGTCGCCGGCGCGGCGGTGACTCTGTCAGCGCCGGTCATGACCGGCCGGGGCGGCAGCCAGCAGTCGGTCACCACGACCGGAATCCTCACGGTTGCCGCTTACGGGACGGCTAGCCCTGCGCGCGACCAGGACAGCCTCGGCTCCCGCTGGACGCTCACCGGCCGCGCCGTCGATTTCGCCGGACGCATTGACGCGCTTGGCGGAACGGTCAAGCTGAACGCCACCAATGGCAACGTCAATCTCGCGGCGGGTTCGCGGATCGACGTCGGGGGCTTCGAGAAGAAGTTCTTCGACGTGTCCGAATATGCCGATGCCGGAACCATCTCGCTGGGGGCCCGCGGCGGCTCGGTGCTGCTCGCGTCCGGCGCGACCCTCGACCTCGGCTCGGCCCGCGACTCCGAAGGACGTCCCATCGGTGGCGGTGCGGGCACGCTCGCGATCGAACAGGACAGCAGCCAGGTCACGCTGGAAGGCACGATCAATGCCAGGGCCGCCTCGGGCAAACGCGGCGGCTCCTTCTCGCTCGACATCGCCGCGTTGTCGGATTTCGGCGGGCTCAACCAGCGCCTGAATGGTGCCGGCTTCACCAAATCGCGCAGCTTCCGGATTCGTTCCGGCGACGTCACGCTCGACGGTGCGACCACGGCCGAGGAATTCGCGCTGGCTGCCGATCAGGGAACGGTGACCGTCGCAGGCTCGATCGACGCGCGTGCGACCTATGGCGGCTCGATCTCGATCTATGGCGGCCAGGGTCTCACCGTGACGAATGCGGCGCTGCTGCGGGCAGGTGCGACCGACACGGTGGACGGGCTCGGCTCCGGCCGGGTCACACTCGGAATCTCGAACGGCGTGCTGCGGGTATTGGGCGGCGTGATCGACGTGGCGGGCGGCGAAGGCGGCAAGGTCACCCTGCGTGCGCCTGTCATCGAGCAGCCAGGGGCCGACAAGGTGAATGTCAGCTTTGCCGGCACGATCAACGGCGCGCGCGAGATCGTGCTGGAGGGCTACAAACGCTTCGACCTTGCGACGCTTGCATCCGATCCGCGCTTCGTCGGCGTCACCGTCAATAGCGGCGGCCAGGCCGAACTCGATCTCACGAAGGCCGCGGCGGGCAAGTTCAATGTGCTGGCAGATTACGGCGCCGGCACGCTGGTCGAATTCGTGCGCGACTTCGACGTCAGTGCCGGCTATGCGGATCTTGGCTCACTGACGAGCCAGTCGAACTTCCACGCGCGCGCGGGCATGGAGCTCAATTTTTCCGGCGACATCGTGCTCAAGAGTAACTGGAATCTCGGCGCAGGCGTGGTCAATCAGGCCTCGGCGCTCGCGGCTGGCGTGATGGCGATCGAGCCGGTACTGGGCAAGGCCTATGTGGTTGCCGGCAAGGAAAGCGCTTTGCTCCGTGACCATACGACCATGGCTTATCGCACCGGCGGCAGCATTCTCGGAGAGCCGGGCGTCCTGACTATGCGCGCCGGGGGCAATATCGATCTGAAGGGCAGCGTGACGGACGGCTTCTTCCAGTTCGCCAACCCGCTGGATTCGACATACGTCGCCGCCAAAGGCACCATCTCGACGAACCTGAGCATGGTGTTCAACGTCGGCCGCACCAGTACCACGTCCAATCTCTCGCCCTACGACAGCGCGAGCACAACCAACCCTTCAGTCTATGCCGGTATCACCTTTGCGACGGTCGGCACGAGGAAGACCGAAACCGTGACGGCGCCGCCCACGCTGGTCGGTGTTCCCTATAGCGCAGAGGCCAACTCGCCGGGCGCAAGTGCGCCGAATGCGCTCGCTTATTCGGTCCTGTTCCCCTCCATCACCGAGCCGGACGGCTCGAGGGTGGCGGTGCCGTCCTGGAGCTTGGGGCTCGTCGCGGGCGCCACGCCGATGGGCGAAAGCGCCGACCCGACGCGCCTCGCCAGCGGCGCGACGGGCAAGATCACGCTCAGCGAGCAGGCGGGTTACACCTATGTCAGCGGCCTGAATTCCGTCGCCGCGACCGCTCTTGTCGACTCGGTTGCCAGCTTTGGCGCGGGCAGTGCGCCTGGTTCGACGACGATGAATCCCGCCGATTGGCCTGCGAGCCTGGAGTCCACCTCTGGCACCCGTCTCAACAGCAATTCCAGCGCGCAGATTTCTTTCGGTCTGCCGACGGATCCAGCCTACGGCTACGTGCTCGACCTCTGGAACAACTATGCCGCCGCGAAGGGCCTGAACACCAATCCGGCGCAACCACAGGCCGACTTCAGATGGACCAGCACGGCCGCCAGCGGCGGTAGCCGCCTCAACGTCATCACGAAGTACTCGACCTTCAAGGACTTCTACCTGACGAAGATCGTCCCCAATCTTGCGACCATCACTTCGCTCTATGCGACGACCAAGCCCGGGCCGACCACGACCACCGTCAATCCGATCACCATGGTTCGCACCGGCACCGGCGACGTCAGCATCGCGGCGCGTGGCGATCTGCAGCTCAAGGGCGGCGCCTCGATCTATACCGCCGGCCGGCGCGATCTTGCCGCGTTCAACGATTTCACCACCGCGCCGGCGAACGCGACCTACGGGGTGGGCGGCGGCCATCTCGCCGTTGCGGTCGGCGGCAATATCGACGTGGCCCTGCCGGCAGACCGCTCGCAGATGCAGCACTATTCGGAGTGGCTAAACCGGCAGGGAGCGACGGATAACGCCTACGTCTTCGGTCCCTGGGCTCATTCCGCCTACGGCCAGATGCCGGCTCAACAAAGCTCCTGGTGGATTGACTACGCCAACTTCCTGCGCGGGGTCGGCGCGCTCGGCGGCGGCAATGTCGAGGTCCGCGCCGATGGCGATCTCAACAATCTGACGGTCGCGCTGCCGACCAATGGCCGTGTGCGGGGCGGGCGCTCCACGACGGAGGCAAAGCTCCTGGAACTGCGCAACGGCGGCGCGATGACCGTTGAGGCGGGCGGCGCTGTTCGCGCCGGCTATTACTACATCGGGCGCGGAGCCGGAACGATTACCGCTGGCGAATTTGCGGTCGGGCGCGATGTCAAGGCGCTGGTAGGGACGCAAATCGTCACCTATCCGATCGCCCCGATCCTGTCGCTCGGTGACGCAACCCTGGACGTGCGAACCGCAGGCGACCTGCGGCTGCAAACGGTCCTCGATCCACTTCTGGTCGGCAAGGGGATGTCCCACGAACTGACGTTCATGAGCAGTCAAAGCGAGCGCACCGCGCTCAACCTGACATCGACGGGCGGAGACGTGATCCTGGTCGGGCAGTCGACATATCTGTCCAAGGACATAACGACGCCGGCCTTGCAGGTGTTTGCGAATGTGAACTCGTTGGCCGCAAATATCTATCCGTCGAAAACGCGCGTCACGGCGCTGAACGGCTCCGTGCTGAACAGCACGCTGTACACGATGCCGAGCAGAAATCCGGAGCTGCGGCTTCTCGCCGCAAACGACGTCCTCGTCGGCGAAATCGTCATGTCCCGCGCTGCGCTTGAGATGATTCCGTCACCGTTCGAGCCTGTGGGAGGCACCGTTTCCTCTCCGGTCAACCTCGGCGGTTCCTCGCCGGACACCCTGAGCGGGCTCCACAACGTCCTGGTCAATCCCTTCTCCGCGCCGGCCAGCAATATCGCCGGCCACACGCTGCATCTGTACAACCTTCGCAATCCCGACCATCTGCCGAACGAGGCAGACTACGAGCCGAGCCGTGTCTATGCCTTGAACGGATCGATCGTTGGAACGCTAATAACCCAGAGCGGCTCGATCCTCACGGCCGGCGTCATGGCCAACGAGCAGACCTGGTTCCGTGCCGGCACGGATATCCGCAACATCAACTACTCACTGCGCAACGTTCATCCGACCGACGTGTCGTTACTCGAGGCCGGCAACGACATCATCGGCGGCCCGGTGCGAGGCTCGATCTTTGTCCAGGGACCGGGCGCAATGCAGGTGAGCGCGGGCCGTGACGTATACGCGCCGGAATTGGCGATCTTCAGCACAGGCAATCAGGAATATGATTCCAACAACCGGCCAAAGGATTTCACGCAGATCCTCGGCCTGCCTCAGCAGAGCGCGGCGATCACCGTGATGGCGGGCCTCAAGGGCAAGCAACCATCCTATGATGCGTTCCTGGCGGTCTATCTCGATCCGGCAAACATCGGGAAGATGCCCGATTATCTCAAGACCACGTTGGCGGACGGCACGGTGGTACCGCTCTATCTGACCGACGCATTCGAGCAACGTTCCTCCGGGCCGCACAGGACCCGCACCGGCATCGTCTCCTTCGTGGAGGACGTGACCGGCGAGAAGCTGTCTCCGCTTGATGCCTGGACCAAATTCCAGACCCTGCCGATGCTGGTGCGCGAACGCTTCGTTCGGCAGGTCTACATGCAGGAGCTACGGGCCGCAGGCGATGACCAGAACACACCCGACACGAGCGGTAAGCCACGCAATGGCGGTTATAATCGCGGTTATGCCGCGATCGAGACGCTGTTCCCGGGCAGCGACTGGGCGGGCGACGTCAGGACCGGAAATGCCAAGTTCCGCACCATGTCGGGCGGCAGCATCGAGGTCTTGACCCCCGGTGGCGGCCTGCAAGTTGCTGCGCTCGGCAAGCCGGCGCCGGTGGAGTTCGGCCTCGTCACACTGGGACCGGGCGACATCGACCTCTTTGCGCGCGACAGCGTCACCGTGAACCGCTCGCGTATCCTGACCTTTGCCGGCGGCAACGAGATCATCTGGTCGACGCAGGGCGACATCGACGCCGGCCGCGGCGCCAAGACCGCACGCGTGCCGTCGGCACCGGAGATCCAGACCGATCTCGATGCCGTCACGCGCGTGCTCGAGAAGGCCGATATCTCCGGAAGCGGCATCGGAACGATCATCGGCTTCACCGGGGTGACGGAAGGTGACGTCAACCTGATCGCTCCCCAGGGTACCGTGAATGCCGGCGACGCCGGCATCCGCGTCAGCGGCGACATCCTCATTGCGGCGCGCTTCGTCGTCAACGTGGACAACATCCAGGTGTCGGGCCAGAGCAAAGGAGTGCCGAAGGCGGAGGTCAAAACTGCGCCGATCGCGATCGATACCAAGGACAAGGCTGCAAATGACGCCGTGAAGGACGTGACCAAGCAGGGATCTTCGGATCGGCCGTCGGTGATCATCGTCGAAGTTCTCGGGTACGGTGGTGGCGGCGGCGGTCAGTCTCCTCAGCCCGACGCCGGCGACGATGAGAAGCGGCGGGCGCCCGACAAGCAGAGCTACGATCCGAACGGCATGTTCCGCGTGCTCGGCAATGGCGAGTTCACGGCCGAGCAGTTGAAGAACCTGACGGAGGACGAGCGAGCCGTGCTGTTGCAGCGGCTGGGGCGCAAGGAGTCGCTCTAAGGCAGGGCCCGGGCAGGCATCCGGGTCCGACGTCCGGTCGTGCCGGTTCGTATCGATCGGCCGGGTGGGGCCCCACCCGGCCGGATGCACCGGTTAGATCACTGTCATGCAAACGATATAGAGGAGGCATCGCCCGCGCTTCAACGATCCAAACAGCCGAAGTGCGGTTTCTGGTCGACGAGAGCAGCACGATGAAAGCAGTTACATTGCATGGCGTCGCGGCGTCGGATGCCGACGGTCCTCGAGGCGGTCGCCGCGCCGCGTTCCGCTTGCTGGTGCTATTGCCCGCCTGGCTGATGACGGTCATCCTCGGCGCCAATGCCGCGGAAGAAGACCGGGTGGCGCGTGCGGAAAGGCCGATCGCATTCCGCATTCCGGCACAGTCCCTGGCTGGCGCGCTGCAAGCCTATGGACAGATCACCGGCATTCAAGTGCTCTATGAAAGCAACTCCGCGGTCGGTCGAACGTCGGTCGCGGTTGAAGGAACGTATGCCGCCGATGAAGCGCTGAACCTGCTGCTCGCGGGCACGGAGCTGAAGGTGCGCTATATTCGTCCCGACGCCATCACGCTTGCTCTTCCCAGCGCAGAAGGTGTCGGCTATGCACCTCCGGCGGCTCCGCTCGCAACATCGGACCTGTTCCTGGGAAGATTGCGCGTGCGTCAGACCGGCGATGCCGACGACGCCGCCAGATTGCAGGATTATAGCCAAAGAGTGCAGATGGACATTCAGAATGCACTTCGAAAGAACGCAAGGACGCGCGATGGCAATTATCGCGCGGTGCTGGATATCTGGATCGATCCCGCGCGCACGATCGAACGCACCGAGTTATTCCGCTCGACCGGGGACCATGAACGGGATCTTGCGGTGTCGGCGGCGCTTCGGGGCCTGACGATCAGCAGGCCGGCGCCAGCGAATACGCCACAGCCGGTCCGCGTCGTCATCATGGTGAAGTCCCTGCAATGAGCGACAGCGATGTCCGCCCCGGAAACGAGAAGGGACGAGCGGCGGTCTTTGGATCCTATCGAGACGACGACCTGGATGCCGCCTCGCCATCGGGAGAGTTCTATCGCCTGCTGGGTATTCCCGCCCTGGCGGCCGTTCTTTTCGTGGGCGGCGTTTACTGGATCAGGATGCAAGTGCCAGCCGGCTCTCCGGGACAACAGTCGGCTGCGATCGTGCAGGTTCAGCTGCTTCCGCGGCCCGATGCCGTTCCGATAGCAGTCGCTTCGGATTCTCAACCGGAAACGGCAAATGTCGCCAGCAGCGCCGATACGCCATTGAAGGATCCAAATCCGACGCCATCCGACGATCCCGTTCCGGTCCCGAAAGCGAGAAGCTTCACGCCCGGAGACGCTCCGCCCTCAAATGTCATGTCGACGCCGTCGGCCGTGAGCGGACCTGCCAGCAGCGCCGCCATCAAATTTCAGCAGTCGCTGCTTCGGCACGTTTCGCGCTATCAGCGCTATCCCAACGCGGCGCGCGCGATGCACCTTGAAGGAACGGTCGTCACGCAGTTCGCCATGGCCAGGGATGGTACGCTACTCGGCGTCTGGGTTCGGACGAGCTCGGGTCAATTGCTGCTCGACAAGGAGGCGATCGAGACCATCCGGCGAGCCCAGCCGCTGCCGCCGATTCCGCCCGAGCTGCCGGATCGGCTCAATATTCATCTGGAGCTCGAGTTTTGACCCGTCATGAAGTCCGTGCTTGGGCGATGGACAGGCATTCGTGCAGTGGCGGGCCGGACGCGATGTCGTCGCTCGCGCCTTGTGTCATAAATGTGTAGCCCGGCAACGCTACGACCTTCCGAACCTTTTGCAGTAGTTGCGTAGGCAATGTTTGCGCCGGAAATACCAGAGTATGTTGGGCACGTGAAACGTGGCTGATAGCAATCGAATACGGCTGCGGGGGCAGTTGGTCGAGAACTATGAAGGCCTGATCCGGAAGCTTACGCGCCGGTTAGGATCGGCCGATTTCGCCCACGAAGCCTTGCACGAAACGTTTCTGCGTCTCGACCGAGTCACGGATGCCGAGCCCGTACGCAGTCCTGCCGATTACATCTTTCGTACCGCCATCAATATCGCGAAGGATCGCCAGAAAGCGCAGAACTATCGTGTCAGCGCGTCGGAGATAGATGCGCTTCTCGATATACGTGATGACGAACCCGATCCGGCCAGAGTGGTCGAGGCGCGTTCGGAAATCGAGGCATTCAAGCGCGCGCTTGCCGAGTTGCCGCCACGGCCCCGCGAGGTTCTTCGGAGTATTTCGATCGAGGGGCAACCAGCGCACCAGGTCGCAGCACGCCTCAATGTCAGCATCCGGACCGTCGAGAGCGATCTGAAGCTGGCGCTTGGCCATTGTGCCGACAGCCTCGAACATACATTGCGACGCCGTCTCGGCGGCCCGCGTCCGCGATCCTGAGCGCGTCGATATTGCAACCCGGCGCATCGGAGGGCTTTTTTCGCCTGGCGCAGGCAGAAGGTTTGATCGATAGGCTATCCTTGCACGGTTTTTCTTCGGGATAGCCGGGCGCCATTCGTCTATCGAATAGATGCACCGGCAGGCGTCTCAGGCCGCGAGCTAAACAGAGGACTTCCGGGGGGGAATGACGCAGGTGACGGCAGTGACAGCGATTGCAAGGTGGGCTAAGCCGGCAGTCGCGGCCGCTCGCTTCCCCGACCGCGGATGTGTCTTGCAGTTGATTGCCGGGGCGTTGCGGCCGATGTCCCGGTCCGGAGGGTGCTGTTCGAAATTGAGGGGAATCGATAACATATCGCCTCTGACCGTCTTTGGCCCGGTGTGGGTACCGGTCTGGCGAGTGCGATAGATGGGCTAGGGATCTTGACCGCGACCAACGAAACAACTGAGCCGGATGCGCTTCTGCACGAAGCCCTGGACTTCGTCGTTCGCCTCAAGACGGGTGAACCGACCAGGGCAGACGTCGAGGCGCTGCAAGCGTGGCGTCAGCAAAGCGGCGCGCACGAAGCCGCCTTCAGGAACGCGGCTCGGGTCTTTCGTCATGCGGGCGTCGCTGCGCAGGAGTTGGCGGATCGGCCGGGGACAGGAGACGTCGCACGGCTGACACGAAGACCGGTGTCCCGGCCCATTGGACGGCGCGCCTTTCTGGGAGGTGCGGGCGCCGCGGCAGCGGCCGCGGTGGGGTACGCAATCGTTCGTCCGCCGCTTGGCCTTTGGCCGTCGCTCGGAGAACTCTCCGCCGATTACCGGACCGGAAAGGGCGAGTTGCGCAAAATCGCGGTCGCGCCGAACGTGTCTCTGGAGCTGAATACGCAGACCAGCATCGCGCTGCGTTCGGCGTCAAACGAAACCCGGATTGAACTGATATCGGGCGAAGCCTCTGTAGCGGCGACGTCCGCCGCCACCCCCTTTGTGCTGCTGGCGGCGAATGGTCAGATCTCCGCGGTGGAAGCGGATTTCAACGCGCGTTGCCTCGATGGCGCCGTGTCGGTGACCTGCCTGAGCGGCAGCGTTGATGTTGCGCAAGGCGAGAGAACGGTGCGACTTGGCAGGGCACAGCAGGTGTCCTATGCGCCGGGCGGCATCGAAGCCTCGGTGCAGGTCGACACGGGGCAGGTGACAGCCTGGCAATCAGGGCTCCTGATCTTCCGCGATCGGCCGCTTGCGGACGTCGTGGAAGAGGTCAATCGTTATCGTTCCGGCAAGATCATCATCACCAATGCGGATCTCAAACGCCGCATGGTCAACGGCACGTTTCAGATCGACAAGCTCGGGGATTTCGTGCCCCAGGTTCAGCAGCTGTTCGGAGCCCAGGCGCGGTCGCTGCCGGGCGGAGTTGTGCTGCTCGGTTGAGCCTCATCCGGCCGGGTTCGAATATGCGCAGACTCGTTGCCGCGCCCATTCTCGTTACTGCGCGCGAATCGATGCCGGCACGTCACGCCAGATTCTGCTCCTAAAATAATCGCTAACGTTTCCCGATCTTGCAAAAAAGTTTTGCGGGTTGGGCGCGGCCCAATCGTCTTTAGAGCGAGGGGACGTGATCACGGTGTCCGGCCGTGACCTCGTTTAGCTGGTTCGGGAGTCGGGCGGGGCATCTGTGAAAAGTGGAATTGATTGCGAGCACCGCCGGCATGCGTCGGCGGGCACGGCGTTGCTTTGTCTGACGGCGGGCATGTTGGCCGGCGGCCTCGTTGCCGCGCTTCCGGCCCATGCGGCCAAGGTCTCCGCAGCCGGAGCGCCGAAGACTAACAACCCGTCCGCTCCCCCGGCAAGTGAAGCTGCTGCCGCGCAAAAGCCGGCCGCCGCCGTGCAGCGGTTCGACATCGACGATTTCGCGATCCAGGGCGCCGAGACGCTCCCGCAGATCGACATCGAAGAGGCGGTGTATCCATATCTCGGGCCGAACAAGAGTGCCGACGACGTCGAAAAGGCGCGAACGGCACTCGAGAAGGCATATCACGACAGGGGTTATCAGACCGTCAGCGTCTCCGTTCCGCAGCAGAATGCGCAGGCCAGGATGATCACCCTCAAGGTGACGGAGCTGAAGGTCGGCCGTCTGCGGGTCAAGAACGCGCGCTATTTCCGGCTCGACAAGATCGCCGAGGGCGCGGGCTCTCTCAAGGAGGGGACGGTCCCGAACTTCAACGAAGTTACCAAGGATATCGTCGCGCTCAACCAATGGCCCGATCGACGCGTAACTCCCGCCCTGCGCGCCGGTGTGACGCCGGGCACGGTCGACGTCGACCTGAATGTCGAGGACAAGGTCCCGATACATGCCAACGTCGAAGTGAATAACCGCAAGTCCCCCAATACGACGGCGCTGCGCGTCAGCAGCACGGTGCACTACGACAATCTCTGGCAGCTCGGCCACTCCGTCAATTTCAGCTATCAGGTCGCGCCGGAGCGTCCGGGCGACGCGGAAGTGTTTTCCGGCTCCTATCTGGCGCGGGTGCAGAACGTCGATTGGCTGAGCGTCCTGTTCTACGGCGTGAAATCGAGTAGCGATGTCGCGACCGTGGGCGGCACGAACGTGATCGGGCCCGGAGAGATCATCGGCAGTCGCGCGGTGATGACGCTGCCGACGCGGGAAAACCTGTTCCATACGCTTTCGGCCGGGGTCGACTACAAGCATTTCGATCAGACCGTAAAGCTCGGCGGTGTCGGCTTCTCATCTCCGGTCACCTATTATCCGTTTGTCGCAAGTTATGGCGCGACATTCCAGGACGAGGGGTTCACGACCCAGTTCAATGCTGCCGTCACCTACAATCTGCGGCCGCTGGGCGATGGCGTGGTGCCGTTCGACAACAAGCGCTACGCGGCTTCCCCCAGTTTCACCCATTTCAACGTCGATGTCGCGCATACCCAGGAATTGCCGGAAGGCTTCCAGCTCTACGGCAAGGTGCAGGGACAGGTCGCGGACGGACCGCTGGTCTCGAGCGAGCAGTTCAGCGTCGGCGGCCTCGACACCGTGCGCGGCTATCTCGAGTCGGAGACGCTCGGCGACAACGGCGTTGTCGGCAATCTCGAGCTGCGCAGCCCCAATGTGGGCGAGATGCTGCAAAGCCGGATGAAGGACGAGACCGGGCAGGGCAAGGCGCGCTTCACGATCTTCAACGAATGGCGGGCGTTCGCATTTGCGGACGCCGGCATGGCGACCATGCTGAACGCACTTCCCGACCAGCAATCGCAATTCAATCTGTGGAGTTACGGCGTCGGCAGCCGTTTCAAGATGTTCGACTACCTGAACGGCACGCTGGTTTATTCGGTGCCGATGGTCAGTCAGACCTACTCGAGCGCGAGGAGTCCGCGCGTCAATTTCCGAATCTGGGGTGAATTCTGATGACTGCGGGATGGGATCATATGGCTGGCGTGTGCCGATCGGCGCTTCGGCGAGCTCTGACAGGACTGGTGCCGGCGTTGGTTGCGGCCGCAATGTTGTGTCCGTCGCCTGCCAGGGCGTGGTGGAACGACGAGTGGCAGCTCCGCAAGAAGATCACGATCGACGCCAGCGCATCGGGTGCCGGCATTACCGATCCGATCGGTACTGCGCCGGTCCTGGTTCGGCTGCATGTCGGAAATTTCCGCTTTGCATCCGCCAAGGATGACGGCAGCGACCTGCGCTTCGTGGCCGGCGACGACAAGACACCGCTGAAGCACCACATCGAGAAGTACGACTCGCTGCTCGGCGAGGCGCTGCTCTGGGTGGCCGTGCCCAACCTTCAGCCCGGCGCCAAGACCGACATCTGGCTCTATTCGGGCAACAAGAAGGCGGTCGCGACCAGCGATCCGAAGGGGACTTACGATCCGGATACGCTACTGGTCTATCACTTCAACGAACGGGGCACGCCGGCGCTGGACGCGTCGGTCTGGGCCAACAATGCGCAAAGCGTCGGCCAGCCCGCAGACGGCTCGCTGATCGGCACCGGCTTGCGCCTCGACGGTCGCGGCGTGCTGACTCTGCCGGCTGCATCGTCGCTCGCCTTGAGCGACAACGCTGCATTCACATGGTCTGCCTGGATCAAGCCAGGAGCGATGCAGCCCAACGCAGCCCTGTATAGCCGCCGCGACGGCGCCAACGGTCTCGTTATCGGGCTGGATAATGGCGTGCCGTTCGTGGAGGTCACGAACGCGGGGTCCGCGCAACGCAGCGGCGCCGCTGCGCCGCTGGCGCCGAATGGCTGGCATCATGTCGCCGTCGTCGCGAACGGCGGCCAGGTCGTGCTCTATCTTGATGGTTCACCCTATGCGTCGCTCGCGGCAACGCTGCCGGCGCTTAGCACGAATGCCACGGTCGGGGGCGATGCAGCGCCTGCGTCACCCGTGGCCAGTGCCGCGGCGGCACAGCCATCGTCTGCAGCGGACGGTGCGGCAGCTCCGGATGCGTCAGCCCCGGCACCGGAGGCCGCAACTGTTGCCGCCGCGGCCATGGCCGGCTTCGTCGGCGACATCGACGAACTGCAGTTCGCAAAGGTTGCGCGGTCGCCGGGTTTCATCAAGTTCGTCGCCACCGGGCAGGGACCGAACCAGGCCAAGCTCGTGACTTTCAGCGTCGACGAGGAGACCGCGAGCTGGCTGTCGGGTTACTTCGCAGTGATCCTGAAATCGGTGACGCTCGACGGCTGGATCGTGATCGGCATCCTGTTGATCCTCGCGGTCGTCAGCTGGGTCGTGATGTACGACAGGGCTTCCTACCTGAACAAGCAAGCCAAGGCCAACGCGCGCTTCATGAAGAGCTTCCGCGAGCTCGCGGCTGATCTCACCATGCTCGATCGCGGCGACGCCGACGAGATCTGGACCCTGGGTGGCCGTATCGACGAAGTCGATGCAAAGATGATGCAGGCGTCGTCGCTCTATCGCATCTACCATATCGGGGCCTCGGAGATCCGCCATCGCTTCGCCGGGAAGGGCGAGCGTATGCCGGTGCTCTCGGCCGCGTCGATTGCCGCCATCCGCGCCGCGCTGGACGGCGGCTCGGTGAAGGAGACGCAACGGCTTAACCGGCTCATGGTGGTGCTGACCATCGCGATCTCGGGCGGACCGTTCCTCGGCCTGCTCGGCACCGTGGTGGGCGTCATGATCACCTTCGCCGCCATCGCAGCCAGCGGAGACGTCAACGTCAATGCGATCGCCCCGGGCATCGCCGCCGCGTTGGTCGCGACGGTCGCCGGCCTGGGCGTCGCGATCCCGGCGCTGTTCGGCTACAACTACCTGATCTCCCGCATCAAGGATCTGACCACCGACATCCAGGTCTTCGTCGACGAGTTCGTGACGAAAATGGCGGAGTTCTACTCCGCCGACCAGATCGAACGCAGCATCGCCGCGGAGTAACGACGATGCAGGTCCAGAACGACTCCAAGCCGTATGACGACATCAACATCACGCCGATGCTGGATCTCGCCTACGTGCTGCTGGTGATTTTCATCATCATGACGACGGCGACTGTGCAGGGCCAGAAGGTCAATCTGCCGAAAGCGTCAGCTGCGCCGAGCCTCGCTACCCAGACCACCAAGGCGATCACGGTCGCCAACGACGGCAAGATCTTTCTCGATACGATCCCGGTGACGCTGCCGGAGCTCGAGCAGCGCCTGGTGCAGCAGAAGGCTTTGACGCCGGAATTCCCCGTGGTGCTGCGCGGCGATGCGCAAGCCCAATATCAGAGCGTGATGGACGTGCTCGACCTGCTTGGCCGTGTCGGCCTGACGCAGGTCGGGCTCGCGACCAAGCCGCTTGTGAAGTGACGGAACGAATGGGCACCTCCATGGTTATGCGCGCCGATCCGCGAAGGGGAGCCAGGGCCTTGTGGGCATGGCTTCGCGGGATATCGTCCGGTGCGGACCGGGCCGCCGTCGAGGTGCCATCGACCCTCGTAAGCGCGCATTCGCTCGAGCCGCGGGCACCGACTGCTGGAATGCGGGAGGTCGAGCAAGCCGGCGTCGGACGAAGCGCGCCCGATATCGGCACGGTGCTTCATTTCCCGATCCGCGGTGAAGCCCTGCTGGTCAAGCTTGCGGACCTGCTGCGCAAGCAAGTCGCGAGCCGCGCCCCCGAACGCGATCCGTTGCTGCTGACGATGTCGCGCTGCCCAGGCTCGCGCCTGTCGATCGATCGCGTTGCCTATGTCGACTTCCTGGCCGATCAGTCCACCTATCACGTCGTCATCGAGGCGGCTCCCGATGCCACGATCACGCTGGATACGACCGACTTCGATACGGTCGTGAATTTCGTCGTGCAGTACGTCACCGGCAGGAATTCCGAACCGGTAGCGCTCGAGGCGGTGTCATGACGACAGCGAATGAGCAGGGCGGTCCGCGGCCGCCAACCTTGCCGCGAGCGAAATCATGGCTGCGTTACGGTGCTGCCCTGGCCGTCATTGGCGTCATGATATTCCTGCTCGTCGGCCACGACGATATGCCGCCGCCGCGCCAGGTGCGCGAGCTGACCGTCGTCACGATCACGCCGCCGCCGCCTCCGCCGCCACCTCCACCGCCGCCCGAGCAGAAGATGGTCGAGCAGCCGAAGATGGCGGAGCCCGAATTCAAGGAAGACAAGCCGGTCGAGAAGCCGAAGGACGAGCCGATCAAGGACGCCAAGAACGAAGAGCCGCCGGGGCCGCTGGCGCTCGATGCCAAGGCCGTCGGGCCCGGCGACCTGTTCAATCTCGGCAGCAAGGTGGGCGGCAGCCCCTATGGCGGCGGAGGAGGCGGCGGCAGTCGTTGGGGCTGGTATGCCTCCATCGTGCAGTCGCAGATCGAGGCGGCGCTGCGCGCCAACGGCAAGACGCGCAATGCGACGATGCAGGTGCAAATCCGGCTGTGGGCCGATGCGACCGGCCGCGTCAGTCGCATTCAGCTCGTCTCGTCGACCGGCGACGCCGAGCTCGACGCCGCTATCCGCAACGACGTGCTTGGCAGTCTCGTGTTGCGGGAGCCGCCACCCAGGGACATGCCGATGCCGATGGTGACGCGCGTCACGGCGCGCCGGCCAAGCTGATCCGCCGCAACCAATTCGTTCGAGTCGAGTGACTAGCAGAGGACTGGGGACTTATGTTCAAGAAGAAACGCGACGTACGCCGCCTGACGTCGTCGACCGCCATATCGCTGTGTGCGCTTGCCGTCGCGGCGCCCGCTTTTGGCCAGGCCGCACCGGATCAGAGCCCGATGGCGGCGAAGAAGTCCGAACCCAAGCGTCCCACCGTGTCCGACGCAAAGCCGCTGTCGTCGAACACGACGATCAACCTGGTCAACTTGCTGGTGAAGCAAGGCGTGATCAAGGAGGAGCAGGCCCAGGCGCTGATCAAGCAGGCCGACGACGAAGCCTACGTGTCGCGCCAGGCCACGAAGGACGTTGCCGCCAAGGCCGATGAAGCGGCAAAGGCCGCAACCGCAGCAACTGCGGCTGCCTCGCCGCCCGGCACCCGGCACGTCACGTACGTGCCGGAGGTGGTCAAACGGCAGCTGCGCGAGGAGATCAAGAAGGAAGTGATGGCCAAGGCGCAAAAGGAAAACTGGGCTTCGCCCGGCGCCTATCCGGAGTGGGCGCAGCGGATCCGATTCACGGGCGATATACGCTCGCGCTATCAAGGCAGCTTCTTTCCGGAGGGCAACGATCAGCTTCACGCTTATAACTTCAACGCGATCAACACGGGCTCCCCGTACGATCTCAATAGCAACAGCTTCGCGCCGACCTACAACGCCACGCAGGACCGGCACCAGGCCCGGCTTCGCGCCCGCCTGGGCATGGAGGCCGACATCTTCAATGGGTTTACCGCGGGCATACGCATCGCGACGGGAGAGAACAGTTCGCCCGTCTCCACCAATCAGTCGCTTGGCGCGAACGGCGGCAACTTCTCGAAATACGCGCTGTGGCTCGATCGGGGCTATCTCAAGCATCAATCCTGGGATGGAAACCTGTCGGTGTCCGTCGGCCGCTTCGACAATCCGTTCTGGTCGCCGACCGATCTCGTCTGGCACAAGGATCTCGGCTTCGACGGCCTCGCCGTGCAAGGAAAGTATGAGATCGCCAAGGACGTCACGCCGTTCGCGGTAGCCGGTGCGTTCCCGATCTACAATACCGACTTCAACCTCGGTACCAATTTCGATGCGAACACCGGCGGGGTCACGAAGTTCGCCAGCCATGACAAATGGCTGTTCGGCGGCCAGGCGGGCGTGGCGGCGCGCCTCAGCTCCGAAACGTCGATGCGCGTCGCCGCCGCCTATTACGATTTCTCCAATGTCCAGGGACACTTCTCCAGCCCCTGTCTGGTGCAGTCATCGTCGGATCTGTGCGACAGCGATGTGACCCGGCCCTCGTTCGCCCAGAAGGGCAACACCTATACGACGCTGCGCAATATCGTCTCCGACCCGGCGGTGGCCGTGCCGCCGCTCTTTCAATATTTTGGTCTGGTCGGGCAGTATCGGCCTGTCGTCGGCAGCGTGCAGTTCGATCTCGGCCATTTCCACCCGGTGCATATCGTGCTCGACGGCGAGTACGTCTGGAACAGCGCGTTCGACCGCAATCTGATGAATCGATATGCCGTCAACAACCGCGGGCCCGATGTCGCGGCCGGTGTGCCAGGTGCCTTCAACGGCGGAAATCAGGGATGGCTCGGCCGCGTCACCGTCGGCCATAGGCAGATCAAGCATCTCTGGGATTGGAACGTGCATGCGGGTTACAAATATCTGCAATCCGACGCGACCATCGACGCGTTCGTCGATTCCGATTTCGGGCTCGGCGGCACCAATCTCAAGGGCTACTTCGTCGGTGGCAATGTCGGACTCAGCGATGACGTGTGGGCCAGCGTCCGCTGGCTGAGCGCGAACAACATCGCGGGCGTGCCTTACGCCGTCGATGTCCTGCAAGTCGATCTGAACGCGAGGTTCTGATCATGCTTTCCCGGATTCCTGGTCTCGTGGCGGCCGCAATCGCGACCGCGATGTTCTGTGGCGAGGTTCATGCCGAAAGCGAGACCGACCGCTTGCGCGAGGCTCTGCGCAGCGCCATCGCACAGGCGCGGCAGATGGAGGACCAGCGCACGGCGCTGCAGGCGAAGATCGCGGACGCTGACCGCGAGAAGGCGGCCTTGAAGGCGCAGATCGATGCGGCCAAGGCGGAAGCGAAGCAGCTTCAGAAGCAGCATCGCGAAGCAGTCGATGAATTCAATCAGCGTCTGGAGGAGCGCAACCAGACGCTGGAGAAGTGGAAGGTCGCTTACGAGGAGGCCGCCACCGTCGCCCGCACCAAGGACGCAGAGCGTGCCAAGTTCGAAGGCGAGGCGGCGGCCTTCAAGGCCAGCACCAAGAGCTGCCAGGCCAAGAACGTGCAACTCGTCAATGTCGGCCGCGACATTCTCAATCGATATCGCAGCCTGACACTGGGCGACGCCGCAGTCGCAAGCGAGCCGCTGACGGGTCTAGGCCGCGTCGGCGCGCAGAATTTCGTCCAGGAAAGTGTCGACAAGCTGCTTGACCAGAAGGCAACACCATGAACCGTCCCAACGTTATCCGATCGTCGAGATCGACCCTTGTTGTCGGAGCTGCCGTGGCGATCTTGGGCCTGTCGGTGGAGACGGCATTTGCCCAGACCGCGCCGGCGCCTCAACGTCCGGCTCAACCCGCGGTGAAGCCGAAGCCGGCGGCTCCTGCCGCAACAGCGCCGACGTCGGCGACCCCCGCACCGTCGACCCAGGGGCTTGCTTCCGCCAGGACGACCGGCGGCGATGATGTCATCGCCCGGGTCGGCGAGGCCAATATTTCGGCGGAGGAGCTCCGCGCTTATGTCGGCGCGCTGGGACCGCGCGAGCAGGCGGCGCTCGCAAAAGACCCGGCGCTGCTGAGTCAGGCGGTTCGCATGCTGCTCGCCAACCGGCTGGTCTTGCAGGAGGTGATCGCCAAGAAGTGGGATCAGCAGCCCAAAGTCGCGGCGCAGCTCGATCGCGTGCGCGAGAACGCCGTGGTCGAGATCTATCTGCAATCGGTCTCGACGCCTCCAGAGAGCTTCCCGAGCGAGGACGAGGTCCAAAAGGTCTACGACGCCAACCGCGGCGCCTTGCTGGTGCCTCGTCAGTTCCACCTCGCGCAGATTTTCGTCGCAGCGGCCGAGGGCGACAAGGCAGCTGACGACAAAGCGAAGAAGGCGATCGAGGCAATCCAGGCGAAGCTGAAGGCGCCAGGCGCCGATTTCGGCACGATTGCACAGGCGGATAGCGATTCAAAAGGCGGCGGCGATCTCGGCTGGGTGGCCGAAAACCAGATACGGCCGGAGATCAAGGCGCAGGTGCAGGGACTGGCCAGGAATACGATCTCGGAGCCCGTCCGGCTCGACGATGGCTGGCACATCATCAAGCTGATCGACACGAAGGCGGCGTACACCCGGACCTTGCCCGAAGTGCGCGATCAGCTGGTGCAGCAGATGCGCAGCGAGCGGGCCACCGCGCTGCGGCGGGCCTATCTCGCTGAATTGCTCAAGCAGAACCCGCCCATTCTCAACGAGCTTGCCCTTTCGGGTTTGCTCGACAATTCCCGGAAATGAGTCGCAGTGGAGTTAGCAATGTCCAATACAATTATCGTCAAGCTCACGCTCAATGATCTGCGTTCAGCACTGCAACAGGTCGGCTACCGCGTGGAGGAACTCACCGATCCCGTGGTCAATCTGACCTATCTCCGCTCGGCAACTGGCGGTCTGACCTTCGACATTCGTCCGGGGAATTGGCTCGCGGACGCGGAGAGTTTGGTCGATGCAGCCCTTACTGCGGTGCTCCAGGTTCAGGGCGAGCTTCCACTCGATCTGGTCAATCGCTGGAACGCGACGCGCCGGTTTGCGCGTCTTCAACTCAGCCAGCAGTTCCTCGTGCTTTCCCTGGATGTCTCGGTCGCGGGCGGCGTGACCGCGGACCATCTGCGCGCGCAGATCGACATCTGGGATCGCCTGGTCCAGGAGCTGATCGTTTATTTGCGCGATGAACTCCGCGAGCTGTCGGCGAGGAAGGGAACGACTGCGCCGGTCGAACAGGCAGCCGGATACGAGAACGCCGACGTCAGCGGCCAGGCGGCCGCTCTTCAGTAGCTCGTTGCGATGTCCCCGAGGCTTCGGAAAGAGTTCGCGCGCAAGTCCAGCGAGACATGTTGACGATGGCCGACCGTGAATCCCGCGCAACGTGGTGGAATAGAATCGCCGGCTCGCTGGCTGCGGCGGCCGGTTTGCTTGCCGCCGGAGCTGGCGTCGACGCATCGCCCGTTGCCGCGGACAGGAGCGACTACCGTGCGGCCGATGCAGCTCCGCCGGCTTGGCAGGCTTTCGCAGGGCGATTGAAGGAGAAGATCGAGCAGCGACTGGCGTCCGACGACGTAAGGGCACGACATTTCCAGGAGTACCTGGACCGCCGCGTCGCAGGCGGCGATGCGGCGCCTGTGACATTCGTTCTGCGAGCTTGGGTATCGTCGGACGGTCGGCTGCATCGCGTCGGGTTTGACGGACTCGATGACCCCAAGGCTTCCGTCGAGCTTCGGGCCTTGCTGACCGGAGGAAATGTTGGTGTGCCACCGCCCGAGATGCTGCAACCGCTGCACTTGCGGTTCTCGCTGCGGGCGACGGATCGATTGCAGCAGGAGAAATAGAAAATGTCGGCCCGCAACGGGAGCGCTGGCTTGGCGCGGTCAATGATGTCGTTGCCGTCGACGGCTTTGGTCCCGGGATTGCTTCTGCTCGCCCAATTGTTGCCGGCAGGCGCTCGCGCCGAGACGACCTCGGCACCGAAAACGGTCGACGCTCGTCACGCTGCGGTCGAAGCGCTGCCACCGCGAGCCCCCGATGCGGGTTCGCGTTATCGCGCCCTGATTGAAAAGGAGGCCGCGCAGGCCGGTCTCGCGCCCGAGATCGCCGAGGCAGTGATGGCTGTGGAGAGCGGGTATAATCCCCGGGCCGTCGGCGGGGTCGGCGAAGTCGGCTTGATGCAAATCCTGCCCTCGACGGCACGCATGCTCGGTTTCTCCGGCACGCTGGCCGATCTGGCCGTGCCCGAGATCAACATCCATTACGGTGTCGTCTATCTTGCGAAGGCCTGGCGCCTCGCCGGTGGCGACCTCTGTACCGCCGCGATGAAATATCGCGCCGGCCATGGCGAAACGCGCTTCTCATTCCTTTCGGTGAACTACTGCATGGCGGTGCGTTCCAAGCTCACCGCTCGCGGCTTTCGCGTGACTGGCAGTGTTCCCGTGCCGACGTTTGGCGAGCCGGCTCCATCGGGCCGCGGCTGCGGGCGGAAATGTCTGGGCCTGTCGCGAACGGGCACGGTGAATATTGTTGCGCTCAACACCCAGCTCAGCGCGCTCGTTGCGCAGGCGCGGGCAGGGCGATAGGGGCCGTGCGCACGAACGGATTGTCCGGGGTGAGCCAGTTCGCGCCCACTCTTTGGAAGAGGAGATCGCGATGCGGCTGGTAGCGCCTTCGTTCGTTCTGACAGCCTGTCTCCTGTCACAAGCCGTGGCCGAAGAGCAGGTCAACGTTCTTCCGCCGATCGTAATCGGAAACAGCGCCCCCAAAATCGCTCCTGATGGCCGCATGTCGGCCTCGCCCACCGGCAGCCGCGCGCCGGCCTTGCCCGACAGATGCGTAGAGGTGGAAATCGGTTCCAGCCGATCGATGGACTGTCTCAACCAGAAGCTCAGGAGGGAGGTCGATCGAGTCAATCCGAGCATCAATCTGCCGCCCATCGATGCCAGATCGCCTGATCCCAAGCTCGGGGTCGTCAACATCCCCGGTGTTCAGCAGCAATATGGCCGGAACTTCGGAGTTTCCGTCACTCCCTACCGGCCGCCGCCGCCGGTGTTCTCCTCGCCGATCGGGCATCGATGAAGGGATCCAAGGCCTGTTAGCGGAATCGTGCTCCGAGAGCGTCTCAGCTCTCGCGACGGTTTGCTGACGAAGCAATCAGATTCCCACGGCGGAGCTGCTTTGGATGCTTCGCGAAGCTGTCACCGGGGCCCGGCGCAGTCATGAAATCTGCTATTCCCGGGGTGGACTTGAACGACTATAGGGTCCGCATGTTATCTCACCGCTTTTCCGTGGCCCCCATGATGCGATCCACCATTGACGTGGATCAATCGCGACGCTTGCCGGCGGCGCCCAGCTACGCATGGCCGAGCAGCTGACCTGATGCAGCTGTGGCGACGCAGTCGTTTCGGAACTCGGTGATCGAAGACCAGGACCAGCCAGTTGCAATGCGGTGGGCGCTATGATGCTTCAGTTTCTCGTCGGCACGCTTGTTAGCCTGGTCGGTATCGGGCTGCACGCACTGGTGACCGTCGTCGCGGTCGGTATAGCCCGCAGCGCAGGTTTGCGTCACACGACGCGGCCGGGATCGCACTTGATGGGCGTGATGATGGCCACCGCCGTGGTGCTGATGGTCGCGCACACACTCGAAGTCCTCGTGTGGGCTGCGACTTACGGCATTGTCGGCGCGGCAAGTGTCGAAAACGGACTGCTCTATTTTGCCTTCGTCAATTATACAACTCTCGGCTACGGTGATGTCACGCCCGTTCGCGAGTGGCGGCTCATTGGCCCACTGACAGCTATGAACGGGGTGCTGCTGTTTGGATGGTCGGCGGCCGTGCTGTTCGAGGTCCTGCGCAAGACGCTCGACCATCTCGAAGCCGTCAAGGCATCTGGACCGGTTCGGGGGTAATCCGAGCGCCGCAACGGAGCGGCGTGGATGATGTGACGGGATCGGGACTCATCGCCGATTTCCTGTTCGGCTTGGGCGATCTGTTCGTGATCATCAACCCGTACGGGCTCGCTTTCATGGCGCGGCTGTTCGGCGAGGAAGCACCGGTGACGAAACTGTCAGCATTCCTGCTGCTTTGCATGGGCGTTCAAATCATCGTCACCGGCGTATTGGAGGTCGCGCGATCTCTATCGACGACGCGTCACGCGCCGTCTAGTAGACGCTGATCCGGGTGCAAGTCGAACCAAGATCAAGGCTGCAGATCGAGGCTGGCGAGCTGGTTCCGGTCGAGCAACACGATCTGCCGTTGGGTGTTGCCGATGAAGCCGAGGATGCCGAGTTCGTGCAGGCGCGACAGAGCGCGTGAGACGGTCTCCAGCGTCAGGCCGAGATAATCGGCAATATCGCGTCGCGACATCGGGAGCGCGATGACGCCCGCGGCCGTCAGCCGCTTGTCCATTTCGAGCAGGAACGCCGCGACCCGCTCCAGCGAGGTCTTGCGGCCGAGCAACAGCATGTGGTCTTCCGCATGCTGGAGGTTGTTCGTGGTCATGCTGAGCAGGTTTCTGGCTACCATGGCATCGCTCTCGGCCACCGTTTCAAGACTTTGCCGCTTGATCAGGCGCACCGTGGTGTCGATGACCGCTTCCGTCGTGAATCGATGCTCCCCACCGTTCTCGAGCCCAAAGATGTCGCCGATGAGGTGGAATGCGCCGATCTGGCGGCGACCATCGGACAACAGCTTGTAGCTTCGCACCGCGCCTGCCTTGACCTGATAGACATATTCGGCGGGCTCTTTCTCACCGTAAATCTCGGTGCCTTTTCTGTACGAAAATTCGCTTAAACTGACGAGCGCATTTGAATCGCTGGTCATGCCGAGGTCACGGAGGGAATTGGGACGCAGTGCGGAATCGGTTGTGATGCGAACAAACATAGGCCAAGTCCTCAGCTCATCGCCGAATTTGGTCCGTTCGACGAGAATTTTCGCTGCTGGGAATGCGCCGCGCTGTCCCGCTCCCGCCGGGTTGATTTACGCCCAAGGCAGTATTTCAATCCATTGTCCCTAGGTTCATTGTACCAAGGGACAGCTTCTGGCGCTTGGTGCGCAGAATGAGAAAGCGCTGCCGCTGCGGGGATTTGGCTCATTGCAAGCAGATATTTCGGTTCTCAAACTGTTGAAGCTGACTTTGTCGAGCGAGAGGACGTCAATGGTCCTCGCTGGAACTGGGCGAGAGGTTGAAGGTGCCGGGTCTCGTTCACGTGGTTGATGACGACGAGTCCTTTCGGACCGCGATCGCACGGCGTCTGAAGCTCGCGGGCTATGAGGTCGCGACCTATGCGTCGGCGCTGGAGTTGGAGGAGTCTGCGCTGGATCCCGAGCAGGCCGGATGCATTCTGCTCGACGTGCGCATACCAGGATTGAGCGGCCCCGATTTGCAGGCGCGATTGATCGCGTCCGGCTCGACGCTGCCGATCATCTTCCTGACGGGGCATGCAGACACGCCGACTACCGTGCGGGCGATCAAGGCAGGTGCGGAAGACTTTCTGACCAAGCCGATATCCTCCGAGCAGTTGATCGATGCGATCGAGCGCGCTCTGGCGGGCCAGCGGACGGCGCGCGCCCAGCGCAGCAAGCTGGAGACGTTTCGGACTCATCTGGCCACGCTGACGCAACGCGAGGGACAGGTGTTCAATCTGATCGTGCGCGGCCGGATCAACAAGCAGATTGCGCATGAACTCGGGACGACCGAACGCACCGTGAAAGCTCACCGCCATCAGGTGATGGAGAAGATGCAGGTTCATTCGCTTGCGGAACTCGTTTCGATCGCGGAACGGCTCGGAATGCTCGGTACGAACGAGCATTAGCTGCTTCGTCACCGCAAGCCCGGTTCCCACGGTGTGATTGCCCTAAAGGACAATATCGAGGCGTGTTGACAGTGCACGGCGAGGCGTGCGCAATGATGCACAGGCGCCGGGTCGGCAACGCAAAGCAAGCGTGTGCAGTATCCCACCGCCGTCACAGCGCTCGCAGTTCGTTCATCTCCCGAAAGGCAGATCGCCTTGCCGCTATGCCCGTCCGTTTTTGTCGTCGATGACGATCAGTCCATGCGGACCAGCCTGAGCAGGTTGCTGCGTGGGCACGGTTTCGACGCCACGCTGTTCGACTCCGCGAGGGCCTTGCTCCAGCACGGCAAATTCTACACCGCGATCTGCATCGTCCTCGACATCAATCTTGGTGGAAAATCCGGCATCGACGTACGGCGAAGACTGGCTGGAGCAGGGCGTCGCCGCACCGGTTATCTACATTACCGGCAACGACAGCCCCGCGAACCGCGCTGCGGCGCTTGGGTCCGGCTGCATCGCCTATCTGATCAAGCCCTTTACGGGCGAGTCACTGATCGAGTCCGTCGAACGCGCCGGCATCTCGTAAGATCGACACCGGCCGCTATTCGTCGATATGCTGCTCGAGCGTCCTGGCTGGCGTTCCCCTGTGAGCGGAGGCGAATTGCGCCAGCGGAATGGAAGTCGTCATGGCCAGGAGGTTCGAATCGACGAGTTCGAGCGTCAGGGTTTTGCCGGACTCCATCTCCCTGATGATCTTCGGCGCCGCCACATCGGCAGCGATGCACAGATTGGTGAGACACCAGGTATAGGGCAGGCGGAAGGGCGCGCCCTGGTCGACGCTCAACCTCGGTGAGTGTTGCAGGTACATGCCGACAGGCACGAACAGTTGCAGCCGGGCCGTGGCGGCGTCTTCGCGTTCGATCAGATCGACGCGCACGGCCGTCTGTCCGGTCGCGAATTGGCCGGTGATCGAGGTCCGGCACAGCGTGGGCGCGCCGCCGGCCTTGAAGCAGAGCTTCTGCCAACCGCCGTAGCTGATGTCCTTTGCTTCACGCTGACCACGTGTGGCGACTTCGGCCGCCGGCTTCTCGCCCTGGGCGCCCTTCGGTGCGGCATGGCCGGGCGCTGCCGTGGCGCCGGCGATGGTGATAAGCAGAAGAATGGCAAGGCAGTCGCGGGCATTGGGCATGATTTCACCTACGGATCTGGCATCTATTTCAGCGCGTCGAGGAACGTCGTTACCAGTGGCGACCAGAGCGGGATGGCATCCCTCGAGCCGATGAAGAAATGGCCCTCATTGCCGAACGGCGGCATCAGGTGATACTCGGCCCGGCCGCCGGCGGCGGTGAAAGCCGTATGCATGCGCTTCGACAGTTCGGGGCCGAAGAAAGTGTCGTTCTCGATATAGATCCACAGCATCGGCACACGCGATGTGCGGCCGAAATCCGCGGTGGCCTCAACCAGCCTGTCGGGGCCGCAGTTGTTGTTCGGCTTGCCGCCGACGCGTCCACCACGACCCGCAGCGAAGGTGATGATGGCTTTCACCTGCGGCGGGTTCATGCTCGACAAGGCGATCGAGGCCCAGCCACCGGCGGACTGCCCGATCACGATCACGTCCTTGGGGATGATGCGCTTCTCGGCGGCCAGATAGTCGATGATATCGAGGTCGACCTTGGCGACCGCGAGCCCGGCGTCATGGAAATTGGGATTGCTGCACTTGCCGATCTTGGAGAAGAACGGTCCGTAGATCGCGCGCTCCGGAATGTCGATGGCGGCTGCGCCATAGCCGGAGCCGACCGGCGCCACCACGAGGTAGCCACGCCGTGCGAACCATTGGGCGGCGTCGCGGAATTCGACCAGCGGAAAGAAGCTGCGGTCGGTCGGGTTGAGCGAGACGCCGTGATTCATGATCACGAGCGGGAAGGGGCCGTCGCCGACAGGACGCACCAGATAGGCGAACATCGGAAGCGGTAGTGGCAGCGCCCATATCTCTTCCTGGATGCGGACGTCATCCGCCGCGCGCGCGGCCGCGGCGAAGGCGACCCACGCGAACAATACGGTCGCGAAACATCCCAGCACCGATCTGGCCGGTCGCCGCATCACGGATCTCCGTCATCCGCTGTAGGTTGCCGCTACGATGATCGGCCCGAGCACCGTGAGCACCACGTTTCCGACCGCATAGGGCACGGCGACGCCGAGGACCGGGGTCTGGCTTTCGGCCACCTCGCACGCGCCGGTCACCGCGGCATCGACGGTCATGGCGCCCGCCAGTGCGCCGCAGGTCACGACCGGGTTCATGCGCAGCACATAGAATGCAAACAGCGTCGCGACGATCAGCGGCACGAGCGTGATGACGAGACCCATGCCGACCAGAAGCAGCCCGTGGGCCTGGATCGCGGCCCAGGCCGCAGCGCCATTGCCGAGCCCGATCGCCGCGATGAAGCCGCCGAGTCCGAGATCGCTCAGGGTCTGTTGCGCCGCCGGCGGCAATGCGCCCATGGTCGGCTTGCGCGACCGTAGCCAGCCGCAGACGAGGCCCGCGATCAGCGCGCCGCCGCCACCGCCAAGCGTGAGCGCGACGCCGCCGATCCTGAAGCTGACGAGCCCCGCGAGCAGGCCGGCGGCGATGCCGGCGGCAAGAAAGGCGATGTCGGCGCGATCACCCGACCGCAGGATCTGGCCGATGGCCTTTGCTGCACGTTCGATATTGCGCGTGCTGCCGACCAGCGTCATGACGTCGCCGACATAGATCCGAGTGTCCGCGCTCAAGGGAACCTCGCGGCCCATACGGGTGAGGGCGCGTAGAAAAACGCCCCGGGCGTCGGTGCCGACACGCGCCGCGATCTCCTGGATCGAGCGGCCGTGGAGATGGCGATTGTCCACGAGCACCTCCAGCACGTTGCCCGGGACGGCCTTCAAGATTTCGTCGGCGTCGATCTCGGTGCCGATGATCGGCTTGGCGGCGACGATGACCGCGGTCCGGCCGGCGATGACGATGTCGTCGCCGGCCTCGAGCACGGTCTCCAAACGTGGCTCGATGTCCGCGCCTTGGCGGACGATGCGCTCGACGACCGTGCGGCTGCCAAGTTCCTCCTCGATCGACTTGACGGTGCGCCCGGCGCCCGCGGTCACGCGATAGGCGCGGGCCTGGAACTTGCGATAAGAGAGATTTTCGGTTTTCGGCGGTTCGCCGCCGGCAAGCTCCGCCTCGAGCTTCTTTGCCTCAGCCTTCAGGTCGATCCGCATCAATTTCGGCGCGACGAAGGGGACGAACAGCAGCGTCAGGATATAGCCGAGCACGTAGGTCACGGCGTAGCCCGCCGCGATGTTCGCCTCCTGCTGGCTCAGCACATCCTTGGGCAGGCCGAGCTGGGCCAATGCGCCTGAGGCGGTGCCGATGACCGACGATTGCGTCAAGGCTCCGGCCGCGATCCCGGAGGCGGTGCCGGGATCGAGCCGGAAGCCGTGGGCAAACAACAGGACGACGACCAGTCCGGTGCCGCCCAGCACCAGCGCCATGGCGACCTGCGCGAGCGTGCGGACGCTCAAGGAGGCGAAGAACTCGGGCCCGGACCGGTAGCCGATGGTGAACACGAACAGGCTGAACAGGATGACGCGGAGCAGCGGCGGGAACGCAAAACTGCCGAGCTGTCCGAGCAGCACGGAAACGATCAGGATGCAGGCTGTGGTCCCGACGGCAAAGCCGCGGATCCGGACTCGGCCGAGGATCGTGCCGATGGCGACGGCCAGCAGCAGAAAGATTTCGGGAGCGGTGGAGATGATCCACCTGACGGTATCCATGTCGCATCTCCCCCGGCGCTTTGCCGAGATCTCAGTCGGGAAATCGCGGGCATTGCTTGATCCAGATCAAGCCCTGCGAGCGGCAAGGCACCGCCTATCGGATGATGCGGAATTCGCGACAGCCGGCATCATCAACATGAGCGCTCTCGACCTCGCGGCCGGCGCCATCCGCCGCGACGAAACCGTGGAGATCGTCCTGCTGCTCGCCTTCGTCGGCGGCTATATCGACGCCTATACCTGGATCGTCCACGGCGTCATGGCGAATGCCCAGACGGCTAACCTGATCTTCCTCTGGGTTTATGCGACGGCCGGCGACTGGACGAAGGCGTTTCACTTCGTGCCGCCGCTTCTCGCCTTTGCCGCCGGTATCGCGATTGCCGCATGGCTGCGCCGCGCTGCGGGCGAGCGGGCCAGCGCAATCAGCACCCTGCTCGAGATATTGCTGCTGATCGCGATCAGCATCCTGCACAACAGGCTGCCGGATCTGGCTGGAACGCTCGGCATCTCGTTCGTCGCCGCGATGCAGACCGCGATCTTCACCAGGGTCGAGGGCGTTGTTTGCAGCACGGTGATGATCACGGGCAACATGCGCCAGGCGATCGAGGCTGTCTTTTTGGCCGCCGCCGGAGGCGCGCCGCTGGGGACGCTGCGTCGGTCGGGCATCTTCTTCGCCTTGTGCGCCGTGTTCGGCTTGGGCGCCGCGCTGGGCGCCTTCGCCACCAAGGCTATTCCGGACCTCGCGCTCGGCATTCCCGTGGTCGCGCTGTTGGTCGTCTTGCTGCGCTGCGAAGCGTCGCATCAGAGGGCGGTCCAATGAGTGCGCCGTCCGAACCTGGATGGATACGGTTCTTCCCGCCGGCCGGCTGGCTTGGCGCCTACCGGCGAGAGTGGTTTTCCTCCGACGCCGTCGCTGGTGTCACGCTGGCTGCTTACGCCATCCCGGTCTCGCTCGCCTATGCCGCGCTGGCCGGCCTGCCGCCTCAGATCGGCGTCTACGGCTATATGCTCGGCGGCCTCGGCTACGCGCTGTTGGGGGCGTCGCGGCAACTTGCGATCGGGCCGACCTCGGCGATCTCCCTGATGATCGCGGGCACCGCCGGCGCGCTGGCCGGAGGCGATGCGATCCGCTATGCGCAGATCGCGAGCCTTACGGCCTTTGCAGTGGCGGTGCTGTGCTTCATCGCGTGGTTGTTCAAGCTGAGCGTGCTGGTCCGCCTCGTCAGCGACAGCATCCTGGTCGGCTTCAAGGCCGGTGCCGGGCTCACGATCATCATGAGTCAGCTGCCGAGCCTGCTCGGCGTTGCCGGCGGCGGCCACAATTTCTTCGATCGGGCCATCAAGCTGGTCGGGCAGCTCGGGACCGTCAACCTGCTCGTGCTCGCGGTTGGCGCTGTCGCGCTCTTGCTGCTCCTGTTTGGCGAGCGGCTCCTTCCGGGAAAGCCGGTCGGCATCACCATCGTCGCGCTCGCGATCGGGACGGCGACGCTGATCGGCCTGCCGGCGCTCGGCGTGCCCGTCACCGGGAAGATACCGGAAGGGCTGCCGGCCCTCGGCGTTCCGACGCTCGGCCTGCTGGACTTCGACGATCTCTTCCCGCTCGCCGCAGGGTGTATCCTGCTGGCCTATATCGAGGGCGTTTCGGCCGCGCGCAGCTTCGCCGCCAAGCACGGCTATTCCCTCGATGTTCGGCAGGAGTTCCTGGGGCTGGGCGCCGCGAACCTCGTCGTCGCCTTCGGCCATGGCTATCCGGTTGCCGGCGGGCTGTCGCAATCAGCCGTCAATGACAGCGCCGGCGCACAGACGCCGCTCGCTTTGGTGATCTGCTCGGTGACGCTCGGGCTGTGCCTTCTGTTCTTCACGGCACTGTTGACCAACCTGCCCAAGGCCGTGCTTGCAGCCATCGTCTTTGCCGCCGTCTACAAGCTCGTCGACGTTCGCGCGCTGGTGCGGATGTGGCAGGTCAGCCGGATCGACTTCTACGCCGCAACAATTGCGCTGGTCTCCGTGCTATTGCTCGGAATCCTGCAAGGCGTGCTGCTGGCGTCGATCGCTTCGATCCTTTTGCTGCTGGCCCGTGCCTCGCGGCCAAACGTCGCGTTTCTCGGCCGCTTGCCCGGCAGCGGCCGTTATTCGGACAGTTCAAGGCACGCGGACGTCGAGCCCTTGATCGGCGTCATCGCGTTCCGGCCCGAAGCCTCGCTGCTCTACATCAACGCCGAGACGATCCTCGAAACCGTCCTGATCGCGCTTCGGCGCTCGCCCGAGATCCGGCTGGTGGTCTGCGACCTCTCGGCCTCGCCCTATATCGACCTCGCCGGCGCGGGCATGCTGCACGACCTCTACGACGAGCTCGCCGCGCGAAAGGTCATTTTCTCCATCGTCGGCGCGCACGCGCAGCTCCGCGACCTCTTGCGGGCGGAAGGGCTGGCGGAGAGGACGAATAGCACCCAGTGGCTACGATCGCTCGACAGCGTTCTCGGCGACGAGCAGGCCGTGACGGCGCAGCGGACGGCCTGAGCGGGCGTGTTGCAATGCGAATGACCGCTGCGGCCGACGGTCTCGCCAGAATGCGTCCGACCGTTGACTTGGATCAATGGAGCCAGCGGCGCCGAACTCACGATCACGCTCAGCTTCGCCCCAACTGGCATCAAATGACCATCGAGTGACCATCAAGGCACCGCCGAGGATCGGGAGAGACACATGTCCAAGGACACCAAGCCGGCGCAAAAGCGGATCGATCAGTTCTTTTCCGGGCCCGGCGCGCGGGCCGATGACTGGCGCGACCTCGTGGAGGCCGCGAAGGCGTGGGCTCGCGTCGGCAATCGGGCGGTCTACGATGCGGCACTGGCCGATCTCTCGGTGACGGAGGAGTTCTACGGCTATCCCGGGCTGCAGCTGATGGCGGCACTGCGGGAAGCGGCCTCCGCAGGCGATGGGGCAACGACGCTCGCCCTTGCGACGCGGATTACCCAGGCCCTGACGACACGATCCTTCCGCCAGCATGCCGGCGACTGGAGCGCGAAGGATGATGGTAATGGCGACGCGCCCGAGCTGGTGCCACCGACGTTCGGTGCGCATACGGCACGCCGGCCCTATTTCGAAACCCTGATCGTGACTGGCGTATCATCAAGTCAGTGGCCGGCGCTCGCCGCCGAATGGCGCAAGTTGCGGCGCCCAATCGATGGCTTCATCTATGAGCCTGTCATCGTCGGCAGCCTGGAAGATGCATTCTGCGCGACCATGCTCAATCCCAATATCGCGGCCGTCATCATCAACGAAGGCTTCGGGCTGCGCTCGCGCCACAATGCACCCGTGCTGCGCTCGATCACGGCTTCGGCCGGCCTCAACGACGAGTCCGACGCCTCTGCGCTCCGGCTCGCCCAGATCATCAAGCGCGTCCGTCCCGAGCTCGACCTCTACATGATCTCGAACCGCGACGTCGAGGAGTTGGCTGGAAACCCTGAAGCCAACGTCGTTCGTCGCATCTTCTACTCCGTCGAGGAGCTTCTCGAGCTGCATCTGTCCATCCTCGAAGGCATTCAGGATCGCTACGACACCCCGTTCTTCGACAATCTGAAGAAATATGCGCAGCGTCCGATCGGCACGTTCCATGCGTTGCCGATCGCCCGCGGAAAGTCGATCTTCAAGTCCGACTGGATCCGCGACATGGGCGAATTCTACGGGCCGAACCTGTTCCTGGCCGAGAGCAGCGCCACCACGGGCGGCCTCGACAGCATGCTGGAGCCGACCGGCAACATCAAGAAGGCGCAGGAGAAAGCGGCGAGGGCGCTCGGCGCTGACCGCGTCTTCTTCGTCACCAACGGCACGTCGACATCGAACAAGATGGCGGTGCAGGCGCTGCTCGCGCCGGGCGACATCGCGATCGTCGATCGCAACTGCCACAAGTCGCACCACTATGGAATGGTTCTGGCGGGTGCGCAGCCGCTCTATGTCGAAGCCTTCCCGATGACGGAATACTCGATGTACGGCGCCGTGCCGTTGAAGACGATCAAACAGGCGCTGCTCGGCGCCAGGGCCGACGGCCGGCTCGACCGCGTCAAGATGATCGACCTCACCAACTGCACCTTCGACGGCCACATCTACAACACCCGCCGGGTGATGGAGGAATGTCTCGCTATCAAGCCGGACCTGATCTTCCTCTGGGACGAGGCCTGGTTCGGCTTCGCGCGTTTCTCGCCGTTCCTGCGCCGCCGCACCGCCATGGGGGCGGCCAACGAGATCGAGGCGTGGATGCACGACCCGAAGTCGGTCGCGGCCTATGAGAAGCAGCAGGCCGAGCTCGGCAAGAACCCGTCGGACGAGATGCTGCTCAAGACCCGGCTGATTCCCGATCCCAGGCAGATCCGCCTGCGCGTCTACCAGACCAACTCGACCCACAAGTCGATGTCGGCGATCCGGCAGGGCTCCATGCTCTCGGTCAAGGACGTCGAATTCCACACGGTCGAGCAGCAGTTCAAGGAGGCCGTGTTCACCCACGCTTCCACCAGCCCGAACCAGCAACTCATCGCCAGCCTCGATATCTCCAGGCGGCAGATGGAGCTGGAAGGTTACGGCCTCGTGGCCAATGCGATGGAGATCGCGCTTGCCATTCGCCAGGCGGTCAACAACAACCCGCTGATCTCGAAATATTTCCGCATCCTCGGCGCCGACGCCATGGTGCCAGCCCAGTATCGCCAGAGCGGCTTTACCGATTATCTCGCCGCGGGCGTGAATTGGGTCAACACCCTCAACAGCCTGGATGAGGACGAGTTCTGCCTCGATCCGACCCGTATGACATTGGTGTGCGGCATGGCCGGTTATGACGGCACCCAGTTCAAGGGTATCCTCGCCAATGAGTATAACATCCAGGTCAACAAGACCTCGCGCAACTCGGTCCTGGTCCAGTCCAACATCAACAACACCCGCAGCGACGTCGCGCATCTCATCCGCGTCCTCGCCGAGATCGCGGGCGAGGTCGATCGCGGGTTGGCGCAGGGCGGCGTCAATGCGAAGAAGACCTTCGAGGCACGGGTCAAGAGCCTGATGACCGACGTACCTGATCTGCCCAACTTCTCGCATTTCCACCCGAGCTTCCGCGGCGATGCCGGCAGCAAGACCAATGAAGGCGACATTCGCAGCGGCTTTTACGCGGCCTACGACGTGGCGGGTTGCGAGCACATCCGCCTCAACGATCCCGAGATCGATCGCCGGCTCAAGTCGGGACCAGAGCTCGTCTCGGCCAATTTCGTGATCCCGTATCCGCCGGGCTTCCCGATCATGGTGCCCGGTCAGGTCATCACGCAGGAGACCATCGACTTCATGCGCAAGCTCGATGTGAAGGAGATCCACGGCTACGACGCCAAGGAAGGGCTGAAGCTCGTGCGCTCCGAAGCCTTGGCGAAGATCGGCAAGCCCAGGCCCGCCGCGACGCCGAAGTTGAAAGCGGCATCTTAGAGGGGATCGAACATGCAGGGCTTTTTCACGTTCCTGCAGCAGAATCCGTACCTGCTGCTGTTCTTCGTCGTCGGCCTCGCCGTCTATATCGGCCGGGCCAGCATCAAGGGGTATGGCCTCGGCATGGTTGCCGGCGCCATCGTGGTCGGCGCCGGCGTTTCGGTGTGGTCGTCGACCTACGGCGTGAAGCTCGAGCTGAACAATTTCGCCAAGAGCCTGTTCTACTATCTCTTCATGTATGGCGTCGGCTTGCGTGTCGGGCCGTCCTTCATCAACAGCCTGAAGGGCGACGGCTTGAAGTTCTGCATCCTGGCCGTGGTATCGAGCGTGATCGGATTGGCGCTGGTGGTGATCGGCGCAAAACTGTTCTCGCTTCCGCCAGGCGCAGCCGGTGGCATGCTGGCGGGATCGCAAACCATGTCGGCGGCGATCGGCTCGGCCGAGCAGGCCGTCACGTCGGGCGTCGTCAAGCTGTCCGAGGGAATGAAGCCTGAGGATGCCTCAGGCATGATCGCGCTGTCCTACGGTATCACCTACATCTGGGGCACCGTCGGCATCATCCTGATCTGCAAATACCTGCCGCGCTGGTGGGGCGTCGACGCCAGGGCCGCCGCGAAGCAGTACGAGCGGGAATTCGGCGTCAAGGATCTCGAAGGCGGCGGCCTGACCGGCTATCGTCAGTTCGGTCTGCGGGCCTACCGGCTGGAGAACCCGGCGACGGTCGGCATGAGCATCGCAAAGTTCCGCGCGATAAATCCGGAATACCGGATCGTCAATGTCGGGCGGAACGGCGAGCCGCAAGGCGCGGATGCCGACCTCGTGCTGCAGAAGGGCGACATCGTCGCCCTCGGCGGCTCGACCGAGCACCTCACCGAGAAGATGGGCCTCATCGGTCCGGAGGTCTCGGATGCCAAGACGCTCGGCATTCCCATGGACCAGGCGGACATCCTCATCACCAACAAGGAGATGGTGGGGCGCACCTTCGAGTCCTTCCGTGACACCGCGATCGCCGGCCAGCTGCAGGTCACCAAGGTCGAACGCGGCGGTGTGCAGATTCCGGCCGGTCTCAAGACCAAGCTGGAGCGGATGGACATCGTTTCCGTGGTCGGCTTGAAGTCTGCCGTCAACGAGCTCGGCGAGATGTGGGGCCGCATCGCCAGGTCCAACACCTCGACCGATCTGCTGACGCTGGCTGTCGGCATGATCATCGGCTTCCTGATCGGCAAGATCGAATTCCCGGCATTCGGCGCCAAGGTCGGCCTCGGCAACGCCGGCGGTCTGCTGCTATCGGGTGTGATCGTATCGTCGATCGTGTCGCGTCTGCGATTCTTCGGCAATACGCCGAACGCGGCGCGCAACGTGCTGGAGGATCTCGGCCTCGTGGTCTTCGTGGCCATCGTCGGCGTCAATGCCGGCGCGGGACTGCTGTCGCAGCTCACGGGTGCAGTCGCCTTGAAGATATTCCTGGTCGGCTTCATTGCGTGCACGATCCCGCCGTTCATCGTCTGGGCGATCGGCTACCACGTCTTCAAGATCAACCCGGCCGTGCTGATGGGCGGCGTTGCCGGCGCGCGGTCGCACTCCGGCCCCGCCCGCGAGGCTGCGGTCGAGATCCAGAGCTCCGTGCCCTGGATCGGCTTCCCGGTCGGTTATGCCGTCTCGGGCATCCTGCTCACCGTGTTCGGCTACTTCGCAATGATCCTTGCGCAATGATCAAGAGGGGGAAGAAAGTCATGAAGAAACTTGCCGTTGGCGTCGCCCTGGTTGCCTCGATTGCGGCCCTGACCGGTCTCAGCACGCCGTCGCGTGCCGAGACCGGCGAGGTCGCCGTCGTCTTCACCAAGGGCGGCTTCATCGTCGGTGTCGGGGGCGGCGAGGGCGTTCTGCTCCTCAGGGGCAAGAAATATCCCTTCACCGTCTCCGGCATGAGCGTCGGCCTCACCGTCGGGGCCTCGACCACGAAGTTCGTCGGTCGGGCGCTCAATCTGAAGGGGCCAGCATCCATCGAAGGCTCCTATGCGGTGGGAGGAGCGGGCGGAGCCGTGGCCGCAGGCGCTGGCGCCGTTCAGCTGCAGAACGCCAATGGCGTGATCCTTCAGCTCAGCGGTCCGAGGGTTGGCGCGGAAGTGTCGGCTGCCGTCGGCGGTGTCACGATCCGCCTGAAGTGATCCTGAGGGCAATCAGGGCAATCGGGCTGCCTCACCGACAGCCCTTTTCGCGTCTCAATACCGCTCGGCAACGAAGTTCATCCCCTTCAGGCCGGCCTGGTCGTTGTAGCGGCCCTTCTCGGAGCGCTTCGGCAGCTTGATTTTGTCCTTCTTGATGCGCTTGTAGGGAATTGCGCCAAGGAGATGTGCGATGCAGTTCAGCCGCGCCTTGCGCTTGTCATCGGAGCGGATGATGTACCACGGCGCTTCCTTCGTACTGGTCTGCTTGAGCATCAGATCGCGCGCTCGCGAATAGTCGTACCAGCGCCGGTAGGACTCCAGGTCCATCGGGCTTAGCTTCCATTGCCGCACGGGATCATCGATCCGGGCGTGGAAGCGACGCTCCTGCTCGTCCATTCCGACCTCGAGCCAGATCTTGATCAGGATGATACCGCCGTCGATGACGTATCTCTCCATCTGCGGGCAGAGGGAGAGGAAGCGCTGGTGCTCGGCGGGCGTAGCAAAGCCCATGACATATTCGACGCCGGCGCGGTTGTACCAGCTCCGGTCGAAGATCACGATCTCGCCGCCCGCCGGAAACTGCTCCATGTAGCGCTGGAAGAAGAGCTGTGTCTTTTCGCGGTCCGACGGCGCCGGCAGCGCCACGACGCGGAACACGCGCGGGCTGACCTTCTCGGTGATCGCCTTGATCGTGCCGCCTTTGCCGGCAGCGTCACGGCCTTCGAACACGATGATCACCCGGAGCTTGTTCGCCCGCACGTAGTCCTGGAGGTGACAGAGCTCGACCTGGAGCTTTTCCAGCTCCTTCTCATAGTCCTTCCGCTTCATTCGCTCCGCGGGCGCATCCTTGGCCATGCCGGTCCTCTCGCTGCTGAGCTTGTCAATCGCCCCAGAACTAATCGTCCCAGGAGATGGTCACGCCGATATCGCCGGGCACGCCGCCCGGGAATTCGATGATCTGGTAGGCGATGCGATAGCCGCGCGGTTTCAGATAATCGGTCCAGAGCTGGAAGATCTCCTTGGGGATGCCGGTCAGCGTGGTCTCCCAACCCTTTTCCATCTGGTTGATGGCGCGCCCCCTGTCGGTGCAAAGCGAGTTGGGGAAGCGATAGACCAGCACCTCCGTCAGGCCGTTTCGCACCGCACGCTGGATGATAGTCGAGGCGAGTTTGATCTTCTCCTCTTCGCTCTTGCCGGAGGGTTTGCTGAGCCGCTCGATCAGCGCGCGCTTCTCGGCTTCGACCGCGGCGGCGAGGCGGACATACTCCTCGGCTTTCTCGGCCTCCTTGAGGGCGGCTTCCTTCCGAATCTGGGCGGCGTTGGGGATGAGATCGTCGAGGCCGGGCATGGCTTGCGGCTCCTGATGGTTATCCAATCAGCATCCAGGAAACGCTAGGGTCGGGCGGAGGGTGTTCCCTTGATTCAAATCAAGCAAACCGCGGCCTGCCGAACACAATATCGCACATGCGCATTTGATCGGGAGAGACGCTTTGAGCGACCAGCTTCATCCGATGGCTCCGCACCATTTGCCGTTTTATCTGGCGCCGGGGAGCGGGACCGATACGCTGATGGTTGTGATGGGGCTGTTCCTGATCGGCACCGTGCTCTGGGTCGGTACGCTCTATTGGAAGCTGCACAGCCTGCCCGAGCGGATGGCGCACAAATCACAAAAATTGCAGTTCGAGCTCGTCGCGGTGCTCGGCCTGATCTCGTTGTTCACGCACATGCATATTTTCTGGGTCGCCGGCCTCCTGCTCGCGTTGATCGATCTTCCCGATTTCGGCACCCCGCTGCGTAGCATCGCCGGGTCGGTCGAGAAGATTGCAGAGGCAGCGCCTGCCGCCGGTGGCGAAGAGATCCGGACGGAGGCCGCGACGCCTCCCGCACAGAAGCCGGAAGCCGCAAAGAAGGAGCACAGCCATGTTTGAGCTGATGTTCTGCTCGCTGCTGACGATCCTGCCGGACTATCTCTATCGCCGCTACGCCCAGGGCAAGCGTTTCGGCAAGGAGATCACCTTCTTCTCGGTCTGGTACGAGCTGCGCTGGGGCATCACCGGCTGCCTGATGCTTACGGTGTCGCTGATCACCATGATCTTCTACTTCCATCCTTCGACGTCATCGGCGACGCTCTATTTTCGCACCGTGCCGATCCTGCCCGAAGGCTCCGGCCGCGTTGCCGAGGTCAAGGTTGGCTTCAGCGAGCCGGTGAAGAAGGGCGACGTGCTGTTCACGCTCGACGCCTCGAAGCAGCAGGCCGCGCTCGAAACCGCCAGGCGGAAGGTCGCGGAGGTCGATGCCGCCATGCAGACGGCGCAGGCCGACGTGGTCAAGGCCGAGGCGCAGATCGGGGAGGCGAAGGCGAACTATCAGCAGGCCAAGGACGAGCTCGAGGTCAAGACCGAGCTCCAGCGCCGCAATCCCGGCATCGTTCCGCAGCGTGATATCGACAAGCTCCAGGTTTTGGTCGATCAACGTCAGTCCGGGATCGATGCCGCGAATGCGGCGAAGCAATCCGTATCGATGCAGGTCTCCATCCTGCTGCCGGCGCAGAAGGCCAGCGCGGAGGCCGCGCTCGACCAGGCCCAGGTGGATATCGACAAAACCTTGGTCCGCGCCGGTGTCGATGGGCGCGTCGAGCAATTCCTGATCCGTCCCGGCGACGTCGTCAATCAACTCATGCGGCCCGCAGGCGTTCTCATCCCGGAGGGGGCCGGCCGCAAGATGCTGCAGGCCGGGTTCGGCCAGATCGAGGCACAGGTGATGAAAGAGGGCATGGTGGCGGAAGCGACCTGCATCTCGAGGCCATGGGTGATCATCCCCATGGTGATCACGACAGTCCAGGACTACATCGCGGCCGGACAATTCCGATCCGGGGAGCAATTGGTCGATCCGCAGAACGCCGTCCGCCCCGGCACCATCCTGGTGTTCCTGGAGCCGCTTTACAAGGGTGGCCTCGAAGGCGTGACGCCGGGCAGCAGCTGCGTCGTCAATGCCTATACCAGCAACCACGAGGAGATCTCGGCCAAGGGGACTTCGACCAGCCGCAAGATCGCCTTGCACGTGGTCGACGGTGTCGGCCTGGTGCACGCGCTGCTGCTGCGCATCCAGGCGCTGCTGCTGCCGATCCAGACGCTGGTGCTGAGCGGGCATTGAGCTGTGAAGCCGCCCCCGGGGCCTGTCGCAGCGGTGCAATTCCCGCTAGAATTTCCGCGACAGCAGTTGCTGGAGCTGCAAGGATGGAGCATGAGCGGGCGCACGTCCATCTCCAAGGTCAGGCCAGGGGCCGTGACGGCGCTATACTGTCTCGCGCTGCTTTTCGCCGTGTGCCTGTCCGCCGGGCGAGTTGGTGCAGTCGAGCGGAGTCTCCGCGGCGAGCTGAAGCGCGTCCTGGTATTGCATTCATTCGGCCGTGATTTTCGGCCGTGGAGCGAGTATGCGCGCGACATCAAGGCCAAGCTCGAACGGCAATCGCCCTGGCCACTCGATATACAGGAGCACGCGCTGCTCACCGCGCGCTTCAACAATCCCGGTCCTGAGGCACCTTTCGTCGACTATCTGCAATCGCTGTACCAGGGAGCGATGCCCGACATCGTATTGAGCATCGGCGCGCCTGCGGCCCGGTTTGCGCAGAAATACCGCGGAAGATTATTCCCTGATGTGCCATTGATTCTCTCCGCGGTCGAGCATCGGCTGATCAATCGCGCCGATCTCAGCGACAACGACGTCGTCGTGGCGATCCGCAACGATTTCATGGCGGCGTTCCGCAACGTTCTCCAGATTTTGCCTGACACAAAGTCGATTGTGGTCGTGATCGGTGCCTCGCCGCTCGAGAAGTTCTGGGTGGAGGAGGTCAAGCGGGAACTGCAACCCTTGGGCGAGGAGGTCGAGCTGGTCTGGTACTCGGACTTGTCATTCGACGAAATCCTGAAGCGCGCTTCAAAGCTGCCGCCGCACACCGCGCTGTTCTGGGGGCTGATGTCGGTCGATGCGGCTGGGGTCGTCCACGAGAGCGACATCGCCTTACGCAGCCTGTACGCGGCCGCGAATGCCCCGATCTTCTCCTACCAGGAGCCGTTCTTCGGTGACGGCACTGTCGGGGGACCGATGCATATGATCGCGGAAACGAGTTCCAGGACCGTCAGTGCGGCGATTGGCATTCTCGGCGGCGCGAAACCAGCGAGCATCAGTTACGAGCCGATCGGATTCGCCGCGCCGAGATATGATTGGCGCCAATTGCAGCATTGGGGCATCAGCGAGAGCCGTTTGCCTCCCGGCAGCGAAATCATGTTTCGCGAACAGAGCATCTGGGAGCGCTATCGTTGGCAGATGCTGCTGATCGCGTCCGTCATTCTGGTGCAGGCCGGCCTGATCAGCGGGATGCTGCATGAGCGCCGTCGGCGCCAGATCGCCGAAGTCGAGTCACGCCAGCGTCTGGCCGAGCTCGCTCACGCCAACCGCTATTCGGCCGTTGGCGAGTTGACCACGTCGATCGCCCATGAACTGAACCAGCCGCTCGGCTCCATCCTGACCAACGCCGAGACTGCGGAGCTGATGCTGAAGGCCGCTTCGCCCGACATCGACGAGATCCGGCAGATCCTCGCGGACATCAGGCGCGACGATCAGCGGGCCAGCGAAGTCATTCGCAGGCTACGCAGTATTCTGAAAAAGACGCCGTTCGAGGTCAAGGACATCGAGCTCAACGATATGGTCCGCGAAGCGATCGGCCTTGTGCGGGCCGTCGCCGATGGACGCCGGATCACATTGATCTACACGCCTGTCCTGGCCGACCTGCATGTCAGAGGCGATCCGATCCAGCTTCAGCAGGTCGTTCTCAACCTGATCATCAATGCGATGGATGCGATCTTCGACGCAGATCCCGGAAAACGCCAGGTCAGCGTCTCGACCCTGCGCGTCGGCAACGAAGCGGAGATCCGGGTCTCCGATACTGGTCCCGGGATTGCCGCTTCCGACCTTGCGAACGTGTTCAATCCGTTCTTCACGACCAAGCCCCAGGGTATGGGCATGGGGCTCGCGATCGCCAAAACCATCATCGAGGCCCATCACGGCACGATCTCTGCCGAAAACCAGGCCGCGGGCGGCGCGCTCTTCACGATCCGTCTTCCGATCCTTCACTGATCGCCGGTGTCTTGATTTTGATCAAGCTCACGGGATCGGCGAAGCCGTTTCCTTCTCGCAATTGCGCGATGACCGGGATGGGTGCGCATGTGGGGAGTGTCGGTGGCCATGAGACGCCGTGAGTTCATGTCGCTGGTTGGTGCCGCGGCGGCGTTCCCGGTCTTGGTCCGGGCCCAGGACAGAGCGCCGTTCGTCGGCGTGCTGACCGGCAATGTCGCCGGCGATCCCGGCGCGCAGATGCGTGTCGATGCCTTTCAGCAGGGGCTCACCGATCGTGGCTGGATCGCCAACCAGAACTATCGCCTCGAGGTGCGCTGGCCGGGTCCCAGTCCGGCACGCCAGCAATTGGAGGCGCTCGAGCTCATTGCCGCCGGGCCGGACGTACTGCTTTCGACCAGCACGGGCACGACCCGGACGCTGCGCGATGCCACGCAGCGAATTCCGATCGTCTTCGTCGGGCTCTCCGATCCCGTCGGGACCGGCCTCGTCGCCAATCTGGCGCGGCCGACCGGCAATCTCACCGGCTTCTCGCTCTATGAGCACTCGATGAGCGGGAAATGGCTCGGTCTGCTGAAGGATATGGTGCCGGGGATGAGCCACGCGGCGCTGCTGTTCAATCCGGAATCGTCGCCCTATGCGCCGTTCTATCTTCAGGCGGCGCACCAGATGGAAAACCGGCTCGGTCTCAAGGTCACCGGTGCCAGTGTCCGGAGTGGGGCCGAGATCGCGGCGGCCATCGAGACCGCGACACGCGACGGCGGCGGCCTCGTCGTGCTCCCTGATGGCGGCTTCTTCGGGACCCAGAGCGCGATGACGATCGCACTGCTGGCGCAGCGCCGCGTGCCCGCGATCTTCGCGGTCCGCTTCTACGCGGTGAACGGTGGGCTGATGTCCTATGGCGCCGATCTCACCCAGCAATTTCGCGACGGCGCCGGCTACGTCGATCGCGTCCTGCGCGGCGCCGAGATTCGGTCGCTTCCGGTGCAGTTCGCCACCAGGTTCGAGCTCGTCATCAACATGAAGACGGCCGATGCCCTCGGCCTGACGGTGCCGGGCCGGCTTCTGATGGACGCCGAACTGATCGAATGACGCATGGCTCTCGCGCTGCAGCAGCCACGAGGGCCTCGTTTCGTTGATCTCGATCAACAAACGTCTGCGTCCCGGCCCGATCGTCCCACCCTGGAAGTGCAAGGGAGGATGCAATGTTTCGCTGCGGCAAGACCCTGATGGTGCTTGCGGTCGTCATGGCGACATCGTTCGCCGCAACGGCGCAAACCAACACGACGCCTGCGGCCCCGACTCCGCAAGCGCAGCCGGCTCCTCCGCCTGCGCCGACGGCCGAGCTTCTGAAGCCGGAGCAGCTCGAGGCCTTGGTGGCGCCGATCGCACTGTATCCAGACGAGCTCCTTGCCAATGTGCTTGCCGCCTCAACCTATCCGTTGGAGGTGGTGCAGGCCGACCGCTGGCTAAAGGAGCGCAAGACCCTGAAGGGCGATGCGCTGAAGACGGAGGTCGAGAAGCAGGCCTGGGACGACAGCATCAAGGCGCTGGCCAGCACTGCCGATGTCCTGACCATGATGAGCGATCAGCTCGACTGGACCAAGAAGCTCGGCGATGCCTTTCTCGCCCAGCAGCCTGACGTGATGGATGCGATCCAGCGCTTGCGCAACAAGGCCTATGACAACAAGAAGCTGGTCACGACCAAGCAGCAGAAGGTCAGTGTCCAGTCGCAGGAAGGCAAGCAGGTCGTTGTGATCCAGCAGGCCAATCCCGCGGAGATGTACGTGCCGTATTACGATCCGGCGACGGTCTATGGCAGCTGGCCCTATGCGGAGTATCCGCCGTATTATTGGGGCTACCCGTCCTACATCGGCGCCGGCGTGGTTGCGGCGGGCCTCGCTTTCGGCACGGCTTGGGCGATCGGGCGCTGGGGCAATTACTGGGGCGGCGGCTGCAATTGGGGCAACCGCAATGTCTACGTCAATCATCGCACCACCAACATCGGTAACGGCTGGCAGCATAATCCGGCGCATCGCGGTGGCGTGCGCTACAACAACAGCAACGTTCAGCAGCGTTTCGGCAACAACAACCTGAAGGCCGGCGTGTCGGACCGGATGGATTTCCGCGGCCGTGACGGCAACCAGGTGCTGCGTCCCAACCAAGGTGCTGGAGACCGGGCCGGCGATCGCGCCGGTGACCGTGCTGGTGATCGTGGTGGTCCCGGTGATCGGGCGGGAGATCGTGCGGGTGATCGTGCCGGCAACCGCGGCGATCGGCCCGGCGGTGGCGATCGCGCTGGAGCTGCCGATCGTGCCAAGGGCGGCGGCGACCGTGCCAAGGCCGCCAACCGCGCCGGCGGCGGCGCGGCAGCCAACCGTGGTGGCGGCAATCGCGGCGGTGCGATGAACGTCTCCTCCGGCCGCTCGGCCGCGGCGGCGTCCGCGCGCGGACGATCCAGCATGGCAAGCATGCCGCGCGGTGGCGGCGGCGGACCGAGCATGGCCGGCCGCGGCGGCGGTGGCGGAATGGCAATGCGGGGCGGTGGCGGTGGCGGATTCCGCGGAGGCGGCGGTGGCGGCTTCCGTGGCGGTGGCGGCGGTGGCCGGCGCTCCGATATCGCGTTGAAGCATGACATCGTCCTGCTCGGTCATCTCGCGAACGGCCTCGGCTATTATCGCTTCAGCTACATCGGCGGCGACAAGGCCTATGTCGGCGTCATGGCGCAGGAGGTCGAGCAGGTGATGCCTGCCGCCGTGACCCGCGGCAGCGATGGATATCTGCGGGTTCGCTACGAAAAACTCGGACTGACATTCCGCAGCTATGGCGACTGGCTCGCCGGCGGCGCGAAGATCCCTGCGGAGGTGACGCCATGACCGGCTCGAAATCATTCCGTCGCGCGATGTTGCCGGGACTCGTGGCGCTGGCGCTGCTCGGCTCAGCATCGCAGGCGCAGCAATCCTTCAAGACGCCGGAAGATGCAGCGGCCGCGCTTGCCGCCGCGGTCAAGATCGGACCAGACGATATCCTGAAAGTGCTGGGCCGCGCCGCAGACGACATCGTCTCGTCCGGCGACGAGATCGCCGACAACGACATCCGCCAGCGCTTCACGTCGATGTATGACGCCAAGCACGGCATCAAGGCGGAGGGCAACAAGACGGCGACCCTGATGCTGGGGCCCGATGACTTCCCGTTCCCGATTCCGCTGGTCAATACCAAGGCCGGCTGGGAGTTCGACACCGACGAGGGACGCATCGAGGTGCTGCGCCGTCGCATCGGCCGTAACGAGCTCGACGCGATCCAGACCGCGCTCGCCTTTGTCGACGCGCAGAACGAATACGCCGACAGGGACCGCGGTGAGGGCGCCGGCGTCTATGCGCAGCGCATCGTCTCATCGCCCGGCAAGAAGGACGGCTTGTTCTGGCGCGACGACAGCGACCCGAGCCCGCTTGGCGCGCTGGCGGCCGAGGCCTCGAAGGAGGGCTATCGCGCGGGCGACGTCGGACCTGCGCCCTATCACGGCTACTATTTCCGCATCCTCAAGGGGCAGGGCCGCGATGCGCCCGGCGGCGCGCTCGACTATGTGGTCAAGGGCAAGATGATTGGTGGTTTCGCCCTGATCGCGTGGCCCGCGGAGTACGGCAATTCGGGCATCATGACCTTCCTGGTCAATCACGCTGGCACCGTCTACCAGAAGGATCTTGGCAAGCGCACGGCGTTTGTCGCCGAGCGCACCACGCTGTTCGATCCCGATGAGACTTGGAAGAAGGTCGATGCCGCAAAACCCTGAATGGCGCATGTCCATGCGCCGGCGCCGGCTCGGCCTGATAGCGTTCCTCCTGTTGGCAATCGGACTGACCATGCCGGCGACCCCGGCCTTGGCGCAGGCGTCCGGTCACGTCAGGGCCAAGATCGTCAAGGCCGGCCTTCTGGTCGGCGGCGGCGCCGGGAATGGCGTGCTGACCTATCGTGGCAAGTCCTATCCGTTCAGGATCAGCGGCCTGAGTTTCGGCATCACGGTCGGCGCGACAGTCGGCCGGCTCGATGGCTGGGCCTCCGGGATCCGCGAGGTCGGCGACTTTGCCGGCACCTACAGTTCGGTCGGCGGCGGCTTTGCTCTGGTCGGCGGCGTCAGCGGCGCCCACCTCCGCAACGAAAAGGGCGTGACGATCGTGCTGCAAGGCCCCAAGGCGGGACTCGAACTGGCGGCCAATATCAGTCAGATCACGATCTCTCTGCGATAGGACGACAATCGAGGAAACCGGTCCTGCCGCAGCAACATCGTGGTAGCGGCAGCTCACAATCTGTTGAGAATGGGACCATGTTCTCTGATGCTTGATCGTCCTTGGTCTTCCTCGATGACCAGTGACCGGGCGCACGTTGTGGCGCCAGGTGGCAGCTCTACGGCGCAGGTGGCGCCTGTGCTTAGATATGAATCGCATGTCCTAGCGACTTCAGCGCAGCTTCGTGAAAGGCTTCGCTTTGGGTTGGATGCGCATGGATGGTCATGGCGATATCCTCCAGCCGCGCGCCCATCTCCAGCGCAAGAGTGAAGGCTGCCGAAAGCTCGGCGATGCCGGCGCCGACGCCCTGGATACCCAACAGGAGGTGATTGTCGGCTCGCACGACCGTCCGGATGAAGCCGTCTTCCCGATCCAGCGTCAATGCGCGGCCGTTGGCCTTGAACGGGAAGAGGTCCGTCTTGATATCGAATCCCCTGCTGCTCGCCTCGTTGGGTGACAGGCCGACCGTGACGAGCTCGGGGTCAGTGAAGCAGATCGCCGGGATCGAAACCCGGTCCCAGGCGCGACGGCGGCCGGCAACGATCTCGGCTACCATCTCGCCTTGCGCCATGGCGCGATGCGCCAGCATCGGCTCTCCCGTGACGTCTCCGATCGCGCAGATGCCGTGCATCGAGGTGCGACATCGGTCGTCAATTCGAATGAAAGGTCCGTCCATATCGAGATCGAGCTGCTCGAGGCCAAAGCCGCTCGTCACGGGTCTGCGGCCGACCGTAACAAGGATATTGTCGACTGCGAGCGAAGCCTGCTCACCATTGGCGGTCTCGATCGCCAGCGCCGTGCCATTGGCTTCGAGTGCTTTCACCCTTGCGTCGGTCAGAACCGTGACCCCGAGCGCGGTTAACCGTTTTACGACGGGCTCACTCAAATCGCGATCATATTGCGGGAGAATGCGTGGCGCGGCCTCGACGACCGTGACGGCCGTGCCGATTTTCGCGAATGCAGTACCGAGCTCGAGACCGATGTACCCGCCGCCGACCACGACAAGCTCCTTCGGGATTTCGGTGAGCGCTAATGCCTCGGTCGAAGAGATCACCCGCCCGCCGAAGGGGAGAAACGGCAGGGCGACCGGCTCGGAGCCTGTCGCAATCACCACCGTTTCGGCATGGATCACCTGCCGGCCGGATTGCGTTTCGACCTCGAAGGTCTTGCCGTCGCGGAAGCGAGCGTAGCCGGCCACGAGCCTGACACCGGCCCTTCTCAAGAGACCAGCCACACCGCCGTTCAGACGTCGGACGATATTGTCCTTCCAGGCGATGGTCTTGGCGAAGTCGAGAGACGGCTTCGCCGTGGTGATGCCCAGTGCGCTCTCGCCCGCCGCGGCGCGCGCAATGGTTTCATACTCACCGGCCGCATGGATTAAGGCCTTGGAAGGAATGCAGCCGACATTGAGGCAGGTTCCACCCGGCTTCTCGGCCTCGACGATGATCGTATCGATGCCGAGCTGGCCGGCACGGATCGCGCAGGTGTAGCCGCCAGGGCCCGCGCCGATGACAAGGAGCTTGCACGTGATTTCGGTCATCATCCTACCCGTCAATGAAGATCATGGCGGGTGTCTCCAACTGTGTCTTGATCCGCTGCACGAACTGGGCTGCATCGAACCCATCGATGACCCGGTGGTCGAAGCTGGACGACAGGTTCATCATCTGACGCGGCACGAAGGCGGCGCCATCCCAATGCGGACGGATCGCGATGCGGTTGACGCCGACGATCGCGACCTCCGGATGATTGATGATGGGCGTCGTCGCGAGCCCGCCCAGCGCGCCGAGCGATGTGATGGTGATGGTCGAGCCGGTGAGCTCGTCGCGGGTGGCGCTGCCGTTCCGAGCCGCTTCCGCGAGCCGTGCCACCTCGGCGGCGCAACTCCAGAGGTCGCGCGCTTCCGCATGCCGGACGACGGGGACCACGAGGCCGGGCGGCGTTTGCGTGGCGATCCCGATATGAACGCCTGCGTGCTGGTGTACGATCCCGGCCTCGTCGTCGAAATGGGCATTGAGATGCTGCTGCTCGGCGATCGCGCGCACCATGGCGCGCATCAGGAACGGCAACATTGTCAGTTTGGGTCTACCCGGCTGCTTCTGGCTGTTGAGCTTCGCGCGCAAATCCTCGAGCGCGGTGACGTCGACCTCTTCGACATAAGTGATGTGCGGAATGCGCGAGCTCGCAACGGACATCTTCTCGGCGATCTTGCGTCGCAAGCCGACGATCTTGATGTCGGTGACCGCGGTTTGCGTTGGATACGGCGTCGCCGTCGTTCCGGTGCGGCCGCGCGCGAGATGGGCGTCGAGATCATCATGGGTGATCCGCCCGGCGGGACCCGTGCCGCGGATCTGACGCAAGTCGACGCCTGCCTCCCGCGCGCGGAGCCGAACCGCGGGGGCGGCGAGAGGCCGATCGCCTGCGTGGTGGGGTGGCGCCGCAGAGGGCTGCGACTTCAGCATGTTGGGCGGCTCGCGCGCCATGCGCGGGGCGCTTGCGGCAACGTCAGGCTTTTTGGCCAAAGTGCTTGCCGTGGACGAGGCCGACTTCACTGCCTCCGCCGCTGGCGCGCTTTTGCCGTCTACCTCAAGCCGAACAAAGTCCGAGCCGATGGCGAGAACGTCGCCCACACTGCCGGCGAGCCAGATGACCCGTCCGTCCGTCGGCGAGGGAATTTCCACCGTCGCCTTGTCGGTCATGACGGCACCGAGCACGGCGTCTTCGCGCACGACATCGCCGACCTTCACGTGCCATTCTACGAGCTCTGCTTCCGCAATGCCTTCGCCGACGTCGGGCAGCCTGACCACGCGCTCGGCCATCTCAAGCCTCCAGCGTTTCGATCAATGCGCGGCCGACACGCGCAGGGCCCGGAAAGTAGTCCCATTCCTGCGCATGCGGGTAGGGCGTGTCCCATCCGGCGACACGCACGATCGGGGCTTCCAGATGATAGAAGCATCGTGTCTGGACCAATGCGCAGAGTTCAGCACCGAAGCCAGAGGTCAGCGTCGCCTCGTGCACGATGACGCAGCGTCCGGTCTTCTTGACCGAGGCTTCGATGGTGTCGAGATCGAGAGGCAGCAGCGAGCGAAGATCGATGATCTCGGCATCAATGCCGGATTCGGTCGCGGCGGTCTCGGCGACGTGCACCATCGTCCCGTAGGCGAGGATGGTGACGGCCTCACCCGGCCTGCGAATAGCGGCGCTGCCGAGCGGAATTGCAAAATGTCCGTCGTCGACTTCGCCGAGATCATGCTTCGACCACGGCGTTACCGGCCGGTCGTGATGACCGTCGAATGGACCGTTATAGAGCCGCTTCGGTTCGAGGAAGATCACGGGATCGGGATCCTCGATCGCAGAGATCAACAGGCCCTTGGCGTCCCGTGGATTCGACGGCACGACCGTCTTGATACCGCAGACATGCGTGAACAGAGCTTCCGGGCTCTGGCTGTGTGTCTGGCCGCCAAAAATGCCGCCGCCGGTCGGCATGCGCACCACGAGCGGGCAGGTGAATTGACCGTTGGAGCGATAGCGCAACCGCGCGGCCTCGGAGACGATCTGGTCGTAAGCCGGATACATGTAGTCGGCGAACTGTATTTCGACACAGGGTTTCAGGCCGTAAGCCGCCATGCCCACTGCGATGCCGACGATACCGAGCTCGCTGATCGGGGTATCGAAGCAACGGCTCGTTCCGTATTTCGCTTGCAGGCCCTGGCTGGCGCGAAACACGCCCCCGAAATAGCCGACGTCCTCGCCGAACACGACGACGTCGTCATCGCGCGACATCATCACATCCATGGCCTCGCGAATCGCCTCGATCATGGTTTTGCGCGGCATCGCTCAGACTCCCGCTTCCTGGCGTTGCCGTCGCAGGTGCGGCGGCATCTCCGAGAACACGCCTTCGAACATGTCACGCGCCGAGGCATGCTGAGGTGAATGCAGCGTGCCGTAGCCCTCGGCCTCCTTCTGCGCCGCGATCACTGTGTCCATGATCTCCGCCTCGGCCTGCTTGTGCCGTTCCTCCGACCAGGCGCCGCGCACGATTAAATGATTCTTCAGCCTGATCACGGGATCTCCGAGGGGCCACGCTTCGGACTCCGTCTTCGGCCGATAGCCCGCGGGATCGTCCGAGGTGGAGTGCGCGCCGACGCGATAGGTCACGTGCTCGATCAGGGTGGGGCCAAGATTGCGGCGTGCACGCTCGCACGCCCATTTCGCGACGGCGTGGACGGCGAGGTAGTCGTTGCCGTCGACGCGTAGGGCCGGAATGCCGAAGCCGAGGCCGCGCGCCGCGAACGTGCCGGAGCCACCTCGCGCGATGCCCTGGAAGGTCGAGATGGCCCATTGATTGTTGACGATGTTGAGTACGACCGGCGCGCGATAGGTCGAAGCGAACACGAGGGCCGCGTGGAAGTCGGATTCAGCGGTTGCGCCATCGCCGATCCAGGCGACCGCGATCTTCGTGTCGTTCTTGATTGCCGAGGCCATCGCCCAGCCGACCGCCTGAATGTATTGGGTGGCAAGATTTCCCGAGATCGTGAAGAAGCCGTGCTCCCTTGAGGAATACATCACGGGCAGCTGGCGCCCCTTCAGGGGATCGTTTGTGTTGGAATAGATCTGGCAGGCCATCTCGACCAGGGAGTAGCCGCCGGCGATCAAAAGTCCGGCCTGGCGATAGGTTGGAAAATTCATGTCTCCCGGATTGAGCGCCTTGCGGAAGGCGCAGCTCACGGCCTCTTCGCCCATGTGCTGCATATAGAACGAGGTCTTGCCCTGACGCTGCGCCATCTGCATGCGCGCATCGAACGCACGCAGCGTCATCATGTGACGCAGGCCCTCAAGCAGTTCGTTGTCGGAGAGCGCACCTGCCCAGGGACCGACGGCCTCGCCGTCGCGATTGAGCACGCGGATAACCGAGAAGGCGAGATCACGAATCGTCTCGGCATCCACGTCGACGTCGGGACGATTGACCTGGCCTGCGCGCGGAATGCGGATGTTGGAGAAATCGGGCGTGCCACCCGGGCGAACCGCGGGCTCCGGCACGTGCAGCCTCAGTGGCGGATGCTCGGCGGATGGAGCCGCCCCGTCTTGCGGGATCATGTCACGGATGAGGTTGGGGTCGGGCATTGGCTTTCACCTCTCACCTCGATTGCATCGACGCAGAATAACGCACCAACGCGCCGAACGAGCCGGTCGATGACGTCGCGGTCATTGATGTCTATGGAAGCCGAGATGCGGCAGGCATCCGCATCCGCCCGCGCACTGAGAGCAGCAAGCGGCAGCCCTGCGACACGCGTCTGGTCGAGCAGGCGGCCGAGTGCGGCGTGCATATTGCTGGTCTGCAGTTCGAGAACAAACACCGCATGCGTCTCATTTTGGTAAGCACATCGTACTGGCAAAAGCCAGGATTGTCGTTCCTTTGATCTGGGTGTAGTCTAAAAATGCGGTAAGAATTTTCCAAATATGGATAGCAAAGCGAGAATAGGATTCTTGGTATGGCATCGACCGGACGTGCCAGAGGGCCTGTCAAAGCTCCGCGCAAGGATGCACTTCGGCTCGACGAGATCGATCGCAAGATCCTGCGTGCCTTGCAGCAGGATGCGCGCCTGACGACGGCGCAACTCGCCGACAGAATCGGGCTCTCCACCACGCCATGCTGGAACAGGCTGAAGCGTTTGGAGACGCAGGGCTATATCGATGGCTACGTCGCGCTGCTCAATCAGGACAAGCTTGGCCTGCCCGAAACGGTCATCATAGAGCTGACGCTCGACCGCCACGACGAGGAGATGCTCGAGCGCTTTGGCCAATTGCTTACGAATTTGCCGGAGGTGATCGAGGCCTATCTCACCACCGGCGATTACGATTACATCGTGAAGGTCGCGGTCGAAAGCACCGCCGGCTATGAACGCTTCCTGCGCGAAAAGCTCTATCGCATCCCTGGCATCCGCCACAGCCGGTCGTCGTTTGCGCTGCGCTGCCTGAAGAAGCTGACCTCGGTCCAGGTCTAGTAAGGGATCAGGCACTCCGTCGCGCCTAATCGCTTCTGACGCTGAGTCCCCCCATACCCCAAGGTCGAGGTTTGCCCTGTCGCTTCCTTGACCCAGCCGATCAGATAAGGACCGCCAAAGCCGGCGAGATTGCCGATCGAGTTGATCAGCGCGATCGCGCCGGCCGCCGCCGTTCCCGAAAGCCAGGCTGTCGGCAGGGTCCAGAACACTCCAAAGCAGCAGAATACGCCGACAGCAGCCACCGTCAGCGCCACCATCGTCATGGTGGGATCGGTGAGATAGGAGGAAACGGCGAGCGCAATTGCGGTCAGGATCAGCGGCGCGCCGACATGCATCACGCGCTCACGGGTGGCATCCGAATGCTGCGCCCACAGGATCATCGCAATGGTGCCGAACAGATACGGGATCGCGGTGACGAAGCCGGTCTGGGCGTTGGTCAACCCGAACGCCTTGACGATCTGCGGCAGCCAGAACTGCATGCCGTAGAGAGCGCCGACGAAGCCGAAATAGATCGCGCTCAGCGCGATAGCCTTTCTGCGTTGCAGCGCGGACGTCACTGTTCATCCATGATGAAACAACCGCGCAGCAAAGTCCACCCGCGGCTCGGACAAGGGCTGTTGGCGCCGCGACATAAATCTACTGGCACAAAAAATGCTGAGGCTCGAATGACCCGACGGCGCACCGAAGTTCGCCGGGGGCACGGAGGAGAAAATGAGAGCCCAAGTATTGAGAGCCTACGACGAGAAACTTTCCAACGACCTTTGGGTCGGGGAAGAGAAGGTGCCTGATCCGAAGCTGACAAAATCAACGGACGTCATCGTCCGCATCGGTGGTGCGGGCGTATGCCGAACCGACCTTCACATCGTCGAAGGCGTGTGGAAGCCGCACATGGATCCGAGCGGTGACAAGCTGCTTCCCCTCATTATGGGGCACGAAAATGCAGGCTGGATCGAAGAGGTTGGCAAGGAAGTCGAGGGACTAAAGAAGGGCGATCCTGTCATCGTCCATCCGAAGATCAGCGGCGGGACGTGTCTCGCCTGTCGCCGAGGATTCGACATGCACGGTCCTGGAACGTTCCCAGGCCTCGATTGCAACGGCGGCTATGCAGAGTTCCTTTGCACCTCAGAACGCAACATCGTCCCGCTGCCACGGACTTTGGCGCCAAAGGATGTCGCGCCATACGCTGATGCAGGCCTCACCGCCTATCGCGCTGTCAAGAAGGCCACGCGTCACCTTTTGCCAGGCGAATCTTGCGTTGTTATCGGTGCGGGAGGGTTGGGCCACATCGGAATCCAGTGCCTCAAAGCGATGTGTGCGGCCGACATTATTGTCGTCGACAAGTCCGAAGCATCGCTACAACTGGCCGAAAAATCAGGCGCCGATCATCTCGTGAAAGCTGACGGCAACGAAGTGGAAGCCGTTCTCGGCCTGACCGGTGGAAACGGTGCGGAAGCAGTGATCGACTTCGTCGGCGAGAAGGGCACGACGTCGAAGGGCCTGGCAATGACCCGTCCGATGGGCAGCTACTACGTCGTCGGTTACGGCGAGGACATTCGGGTGCCGACAGTTGACATGGTGATAACCGAGAAAAACATTATCGGCAATCTGGTCGGCACATGGGCCGAACTAACCGAGCTGATGGCCCTTGCGGACCGAGGTCTGGTTGAGCTTGCCACGGCCGAGTATCGCCTTGCGGACGCCAATAAGGCCTTGCACGATCTCAATGCCGGCAAAATTCATGGACGGGCCGTGTTGATCCCTTGAAGGATAGCTGCATCATCCATCGCGAGCATGCATTTCCTCGCGATGGATCGAGCGAGCGGCCATCGTCATGCTCGCGTGGTGTCGTCTGACGCCGTCACCGGAGCCCCGGCCGCGTCACGCGCTGCAGCAGTCCAATCAGATCGGGCTCACACAAGCTCATATCGCAGTGCAAACACCGCAAAGGTGGACAGTGGTCTGATCTCCGGAGTCTCATTGTGCGCCATCGTCTCAATCTGCATCGTTGTCAATCTCATATCGATATGATCGCTTAGGAACGCCGTATGAGGTTCGTCCTCGTCAATGGCAGAACACCGTGGCTGAAGACGTTCTGCATGTCTTGCTCAGAGCCCATTCACGCTCACTATCTGAGAGAATTCAGCACCGGGCTCCCTTTCTGCGATCATGATTGCTACGCCCAGTATACGGAACGCTGGATCGAGAAGGTCCGGCAATCAAACCAGGCGGCCGGTTTCGAGGGCTATCGCTAGTCCGAGTGGGCGGGCAACGAGCCGGTCTAGGCAATGCGCGGCCTTCAACGCGAAAGAGTCTGTCGCATCGAGGAGCAGTGTTCAATTCCCAAAGCGCCCAAACGTGTTGCTCGGGGAAATTCTGGCGCTGCTGCAGCGCAAACATTGCGCCGCGAAGTGGCGGTCTCCGCGTTGCTCCGATTCTCATTTTGCAACTCTTGTCGCAGTTTGCATTTCCGCGGCGCGCCAACCGGGAGGCGCGACGTCTCCGTCAGTGCTGATCCTCACCTCCGGCAGTCAGAAATCGATTTGGCGGGGCAAGAGAGCGCTGGCACGCCCATTGCAAAGCTGTTTGGCACAACAACGCTGACTGCTCCGCCCGGGGCGAGCCGCGAAAAGAACGAGGGAAGGGGATGTCAAGCTGAGGGCGAACCTCGCGCGGGCTGACTCAATTGCGATCGGAAGACGGCTGGGTCCGAAGATCGCTCCTGATCATCCCTGAGGCGTTCCACAGTCATCCTGAGACCCTTGCCGATATCAAACGTCCGGCCGTGCAAACGGTCGCGAGGTGGCCCGTAACGCACGGGTAAGCACTGCTCGGTCCGCGAAGGTCCAGGCAGGCGGAATATCGATGTGGTTTCTGACCCGATCAGGAGGAAAGACGAAATGTCTGGAACGCTAACACTCAACAAGATCACCGCCCAGCGCGGCATTTCTGTCGGTGAGGCTGCAAAGAAGATTGCAGATCTCGGATGGAATCCGTCCTACGTCCAGGAAGCGATGACCTTCCCCACCGACTACAAGATCACGAAGGCGCCGAAGGATCCGATGAAGCAGGTCCTTCGCTCCTATTTCCCGATGCAGGAGGAAAAGGACAACCGCGTCTACGGCGCCCTCGATGCCGCGCTTCGCGGCGACATGTTCCGCAACGTCGAGCCACGTTGGGTCGAGTGGATGAAGCTGTTCCTGGCGATCATCCCGTTCCCGGAAATCTCCGCCGCGCGGTCCATGGCCATGGTCGGACGCCTTGCACCCGGCGAAGATCTCCGTACTGGCTTCACCATGCAGATGGTCGACGAATTCCGTCACTCGACCATCCAGATGAACCTGAAGAAATGGTACATGGAGAATTACATCGACCCGGCCGGCTTCGATATCACGGAGGAGGCGTTCGGCAAGTGCTACGCCACCACGATCGGTCGCCAGTTCGGCGAGGGCTTCATCACCGGTGACGCCATCACGTCGGCGAACGTCTACCTGACCGTCGTCGCCGAGACGGCGTTCACCAACACGCTGTTCGTCGCCATGCCGTCGGAGGCGGCGCGCAACGGCGACTATGCGCTGCCAACCGTGTTCCTTTCGGTTCAGTCGGACGAGAGCCGCCATATCGGCAACGGCCACTCGATGTTGATGTCCATGCTGAAGGAGCCGGAGAACCACCTGCTGCTCGAACGCGACATGCGGTATGCCTTCTGGCAGAACCATGCCATCGTCGACGCGGCGATCGGGACGTTCATCGAATACGGCACCACGAACCGCGACAAGAACAAGGAGTCCTACGCGGAGATGTGGCACCGCTGGATCTTCGAGGACTATTACCGGACCTATATGCTGCCCCTCGAGAAGTACGGCATCAAGATCCATCATGACGACGTGCAGACCGCCTGGAAGCGGCTGACCGAGAAGCACTACGTCCACAAGGTCGCTCAGTTCTTTGCGGTCGGCTGGTCGGCGAACTTCTGGCGTATCGAAGCCCAGACCGACAAGGACTTCGAGTGGTTCGAGCACAAATATCCGGGCTGGTACGCGCAGTTCGGCGAGTTCTGGAAATGGTACGAGAAGCTGTCGCATCGCGGCCAGACCAACATCCTGTTCAACAGCGATGTCGGTTACGTCTATCCGCATCGTTGCTGGTCGTGCCTCGTTCCGTGCCTGATCCGTGAGGACATCGTCACCGACGAGATCGACGGCAAGCTGCACACCTTCGCCCATGAGCTCGATCGCTGGACGGCCGTCGAAGCCTTCGCCGGCCAGTACCAGGGTCGTCCGACCCCGGCGATGGGGCGGTTCAGCGGCCGTCGCGAGTGGGAGAGCGTCTACCACAACGTGGATATCGCCGACGCCATCAAGGATCTCGGCTTCGTGCGCACAGACGGCAAGACATTGGTCGCCCAGCCGCATCTGCGGTTCGACCAGAAGGAAATGTGGACGCTCGACGATGTCCGCGGCCACATCCTCAAGAGCCCGCTGCAGACGCTGCGGGAGATGAGCCCGGCCGACCGCGAGACTCATCTTGCCGAGTATCGCAAGGGATTCACGATCAATCCCTGCACCTAAGTGAGACGGAAGGGGCCGGCTGCGGCCGGCTCCTTCCAGATCGCTCCCCGGAAGAAATGAAAGCGTTCGTTTGAGGAGGCCCCTATGGGCGCGCCCGCTAATGTCGTTCGCCTGCAACCGGTAGGCATAGAGTTCGAGGTCGAGGAGAACGAAACGGTTCTCGACGCTGCGTTTCGTCAAGGGATCGCGCTGCCGCATGGTTGCAAGGAGGGGCAGTGCTCGGCGTGCAAGTGCGTTCTTACTGGTGGGGACGTGGAGCTGAAGAAATACTCGACGTTTGCCCTGAACGAGATGGAGCGTGGCCAGGACTACATTTTGCTCTGTCGGACCTTGGCGTACTCGGATCTGGAGGTGGAGCTCCTCAACTATGACGAGGAAGTGCTGTCGAAGTCGATTCCCGTCAAGGATTTCACGGGCACCGTTACGAACGTCTCTGCGCTGACCCATGACATCCGCCGCCTCGAAATCACACTGGAGCAACCTCTGAAGTTCTGGGCGGGTCAATATGTCGACATCACGCTCCCGGGACCAGAGACGATTACGCGCTCGTTTTCCATGGCAAATTCGCCGGGCGAAAGCCAAAAACTCGCGTTCATCATCAAGAAGTATCCCAACGGGCGCTTCTCCTCACGACTTGACGGAGATCTCGCCGTCGGAACCGAAGTCGGAATCAAAGGACCCTACGGGACCTGCTTCCGACGAGAAAACAAAACGGGAGCCATGATCCTGGTCGGCGGTGGATCCGGGATGTCGCCGCTGTGGTCCATCCTGCATGATCACATCAGCTCGGGAGAAATGCGCCCGGTGTACTTCTTCTACGGAGCTCGAACGCGGGGCGACCTTTTCTATCTCGATCGCTTCGCCGAGCTCGCAGCCAACCATCCGGAGTTCACCTTCGTCCCCGTTCTTTCCCATGCAGCGGACGATACGGCCTGGAGGGGAGCGAAGGGCTTCGTGCACGAAGCGGTCGGATCGCACCTTCGCAGCGCCGGATATGGCGAAGACGTCGACGTTTACGCTTGCGGACCATCGCCGATGATCGAGGCGTTGACGCCGGTACTGCAGATGAACGACGTCGAGTCAGACCGAACCTTCTTCGACAAGTTTACGCCAGCCAACAACTAGGGCGGCTTTGACCGCCGAGCGACCCATCTTAAGGCCCGACAACAGGAGGAGGAAGACGACCATGACTGCCGTTCAAACTGAATCAGCCAAATCCGGTGCAGCAGGTTCTGCGGTGTTCCCGGACTCGGATAGCCGAAAATATCGGTATTTCGAGCCGCGCAGCAAGCGAGCCACGCACTACGAGGACGTGACGGTCGACGTCCAACCCGATCCGGAACGCTACCTGTTGCAGGACTGGATCATCGCCTTTCCGAACGGTAAGGGTGCCTACACCAAGGACAACACGGCGGCGCTCAGCTCGAACTGGCACGCCTTCCGTGCCCCCGACCAGGAGTGGGAGCGCACTCACTACCAGCGGCAGTCCAGGATCGAGGCGATGGTCCAGGCGGTGATCGCCAACGGCCGCAAGTCCGGCGCACCGAAGAGCTTCGACAAGGCCTGGATCAAGATCCTGCAAAACCATCTGGGCGCCTGGAAGCATGCCGAGTTCGGTCTCGGCACGTCGCTGATGCAGGCTCAGCGCTACGGCTACACCCAGATGATCAACAACGCGACGCTGACCAACTCGTCGTACAAGCTCCGCCTTTCCCAGGACATCACGCTCTATCTGGCCGAGATCGGAATGGACGTTCCGGGCTTCGACGACGCGGCAGGCAAGCGCGCCTGGCTCGAAGACAAGGGCTGGCAAGGTACCCGGGAAGCGATCGAATCGATCATGGGCTCGCCCGACTATCTCGAGCAGTACTTCGCCACGAACATCGTGTTCGAGCCACTCGTCGGCGAATTGTTCCGCAGCGGTTTCCTGATGCAGGTGGCCTCGTCGAACGGCGATTTCATCACGCCGCCGGTGATTTCGTCTGCGGAGGCGGATTACGAGCGCAATCTCGCCAACACGATCGATCTGATGCACCTCCTGGTGACCGACAATCAGCATGCCGCCCACAACAAGAAGCTGTTCCAGGGCTGGGTGAACAAGCATGTGGCGCTGGCGAACAAGGCGGCGGCCGGCCTTCAGCCGATCTGGTCGCAACCGCACTCGAAGCCGGTGCAATACGCCGATGCCCGTGCGCAGTCGGTCGAACGCATCAAGAAGATTCTCGGCGAGCTCGGCCTCACCCTTCCCAAGGAGTAAATTGCAATGTCCGTCGTCTCCAGGTCTGCGACCAACCAGAATATCTTCCAGAAGATGGGAGATCTTCGTTTCGAGCAAACGATTTCCCATCAGTGCGGCGTCACCATGAACGACAGCGTCGAGGCGCGAGCCATTGCCGAGTTCATGGGAAAGAAGCCGAACGTCACCGTGACCTACCAGCCCGCGCTGATCCGCATCGACGGCGAGGGCAAGCTGATCTTCAAGATGGACGAGATCAGCGAAATCCTAGGGAAGGAAATGACGGCCGAGATCTTCGAGGTGAATACCTCGACCCACTACGGCCGGATGGTGCGCATCGACGACAATACGGTGACGCTGTTCGGCAACATGGACGAGGTCTTCGAATACATCGAGTGAGCTCCATTCTCCCTGACCGGGTGGGGCCGCTTCGTGGCCCCACCTCTTCTCGAACCGTTCCAGCGCGACGACTGCGCATCGATTGATCGAATAGAGCTAACCAAGGATTCCTGGAGATCACCATGTTTATCACTCCCAGCGGCGAGGAAGTTTTCGTTATCGACGGCCACACCCATTTCTGGGACGGTAGTCCGGCAAACCAGCTCAACATCCACGGCAAGCAGTTCATCGACTGCTTCTACGCGTATCACACCTCGCTCAGTCCGAAGGACAAGCTCTGGCCGAAGGAGCAGTTCGAGAAATACAGTGCCGATCAGATGTACCACGATCTGTTCGTCGATGGTCCGGACGACATGGCCGTCGTTCAGTCGACCTACCTGACCGAGTTCTACAAGAACGGGTTCAACACCATCGATCGCAATGCCGAGATGGCGAAGAGGTACAAGGACCGCTTCATCGTCAACGGCGCCTTCGACCCGCGGGATGGCGAGAAGGCTCTCGAGTACATCCACTACATGAAGGAGACGTTCGGCATCAAGGGCGTCAAGCTCTATACGGCCGAGTGGAAGGGCGACTCGCGCGGGTGGAAGCTTACGGATCCCAACGCCTATCGCTGCTTCGAGCTTTGCCAGAAGCTGGGGATCACCAACATCCACGTCCACAAGGGGCCGACGATCATCCCGTTGGACAAGGATGCCTTCGATGTTCACGACGTCGACCATGCCGCGACCGATTTCCAGGGGCTGAATTTCATCATCGAGCATTGCGGCCTGCCGCGACTCGACGATTTCTGCTGGATCGCCGTGCAGGAGACCAACGTCTATGGTGGCCTGGCGGTGGTACTGCCGTTCATCCACGGACGTCCGCGCTACTTTGCCGAGGTGATCAGCGAATTGCTGTTCTGGGTCGGTGAGGACAAGATTCTCTTCGGCAGCGACTACGCGATCTGGACGCCTCGCTGGCTGGTCGAGAAGTTCTGGAACTTCGAGCTGCCGGAAGACCTGAAGCAGGAGCACGGCGTCGACCTCACTCCCCAGGCGAAGCGGAAGATTCTGGGCCTCAATGCAGCGCGCCTCTATGGCGTCGACGTCGAGGCACAGAAGGCGAAGCTTGCGCAGCAGGTTCATGCGACTGCGGCGGAGTAGACATCATGAGCGCGCTCCAACATCAGCATGATCGTAAGACCGGCGAGGTGTGGGAGCGCCTTGCGATGGTGACGGATCCCGAGCTGGACGAGTCGGTTACCGAGCTCGGATTTGTCGAGCAAGTCTCCGTCGATCATGACGACGGCGTCGAGATCGTCTTTCGTCTGCCGACCTATTGGTGTTCGGCGAACTTCGCCTTCCTGATGGCCGATGACATGCGCCGGGCGGTATCCTCGCTGCCGTGGGTTCGCGAGGCCCGTCCGCAGCTTCGGGATCACATGGTCGCCGAGGAGATCAACAAGGGTGTCCGCGAGGGCATGTCGTTTGGTGATGCGCTCAAGGACTTCGCGGCCGGCGGGTCGCTTGACGAGCTGCGGGAGAAATTTCGCCGCAAGGCATTCGAGCGGCGCCAGGAGACCATGATACTGGCATTGCGAGGGCTGGGTTATGAGGATCCGGCGATCTGCCGGATGGATCTGAGCACCTTTGACGCGATCAACTTCGACTCGGAGGAAATTGCCCGCCAGAAGCCGCGTTATCGAGAGCTTCTGGTCGAGCGGAACCTCGCCAATCTCGCCGGCGATCGCGCCTTTGTCACCTACGATGGATGCACCATCAAGCGACACGAAATGGTCCCGTATCTGCAGCGGTTGCGAGGCGTGCGTATCAACATGGAGTTCAACAGCTCCTTGTGCAGAGGACTTCTTGCGGTCCGCTATCGCGAGGTCGATGGGGAGCGGTCGAGCCAGACGCCCGGGCCATGCGGCGGCTGCGGCAGTGGTTGTGCCGCACAGTCAGTCGGGCCGGCGGTCACAAAGACACATTCTGCCGCGCTTGTGTGAGGCTGGGCCGCTACACGAAGCGCCTGCGAGCGCCAATAGACGGAGCGGACAGCAATCCCGCCCGAGCTGATAACCAAGAGACGACCACGTGGGAGTGAAGCGCAATGCCAAAAGTTCTGCTGCATGACATCGAAGCTCGCCGTGCTCTCGCGCGCGGGGTCCAGAAGCTCGCCGCCGCGGTCGAATCGACGCTCGGTCCGAAGGGCATGAACGCGATGGTGGACAGGCCGATCGGCACGCCCATCGTATCGCGAGACGGCGTGACCATCGCCTCCGAGATCGAACTGCCGGACCGGTTCGAGAACATGGGGGCACAGGTGGTGCGCGAGGTCTCGATGCAGACCAACGAAGTCGCCGGCGACGGTACGACGACGGCGATGGTGCTCGCGAACGGCCTCATTCAAGGCGGCGTTGTGGCCCTGGAGCGAGGCGCCAAGGCCGTCGATCTCTGCAAGGGGATCGACCGGGCCGTCGAGGTCGTGGTCGAGACCCTGAAGGGTGCGGCGGTCGCCGTAACGGATCGCAAGACCCTGCAGGCGGTGGCGACGATCGCATCGACCGACGCTCACCTGGGCGGTCTGATCGCCGAGGCGGTCGAGCGCGTTGGCAAGGACGGCATCATCAGTTCCGAATACGGGCTGACGACGAGCACGACGCTCGAGGTCGTCGAAGGCATGTCGTTCGACCGCGGTTACATTTCCCACCATATGGTGACGGACGTCGAGAAGATGGAAGTGGTGCTGGATCAGCCCTACATTCTCCTGACCGATCTGAAGATCAGGACGCCGGGCGAACTGTCACCGGTCCGCGCGATGGTGGCCGCGGCCGGACGGCCGCTCGTCATCGTCGCTGAGGAGATCGCGCCGGAGGTCGTCGTCACGCTGCTGGGTGATGGCAACCGCGGCAAGGTGCTCGTGGTCAATCCACCAGACTACGGCCACTGGCGCAAGGCGATGATGGACGACCTCGCCATCATCACCGGCGGGCGGGTCATTGCCCGCGAGCTCGGCGGCAGGCTAGAGGAGATCGGCATCGGCGATCTCGGCACCGCGCGGCAGGTGCGGGCGAGTGCGCGTGAAACGGTCATCATACGCGGCGGTGGCGACGATGCGGCGATTGCGGCGCGGCGCCAGCAAGTGGCCAAGCAGCACGATCTGGCACCGCCCAACATCGAGCAGGACAAGCTCAAGGAGCGCCTCGCCAAATTGTCGGGCGGAACCGCGGTTATCTTTGCGGGGGGCGTCACGCCGGTCGAGCAGAAGCGCACGATCCAGCTGATCGACGATGCGTTGAGCGCGGCGCGGGCCGCGGCCGAGGAGGGCATCGTGCCCGGTGGTGGCACGGCATTGGCGCAGTGCGCGCCGGTGGTGGCGCGCACGCTCGGCAACATCAATGGCGATCTGGGTGAAGGCATCAGGCTGGTACGTGAGACCTTGTCGCGTCCTGCCGCCTTCATCGCGCGGAATGCGGGGCATGATGCGCAGAAAGTCGTGGCCGAGCTGCAAAGCTCGCGGACGGGTGTCGGATTCGACGCCGCAAGCGGCGTTTTCATCGACATGGTTTCGGCCGGCATCGTCGACCCCGTCAGGGTGACGTATACCGCGCTTCGAAACGCAGCCTCCGTCGCCACGCTGGTTCTGACTACCAACACGCTGGTTGCGGACGTGCCGCAATACACCGATCCGACGCAGGGACCGGCGCTCGGCGGCGGAGCAGAGAAGCTTGGCCGCGCATGAGGCGTGTGCACGCACCTCGTGTTCCGCCGCACCGCTTCAGGCTCGAGCGGTCGGGATATCTTAGGTGACAACGATCCGGAACGCGGTACAATCTTGGAAGCTCCGGCATGGGCCGAAGGAGGCGTGTAACAAGCCTCCACGGACATCCGACTAGCCGGGCAGGAGGAAGCGGGACATGGCCTACATCATCTCCAAACGCGACGGTCCGCACCGCGAAGAGGTGGCGGCGAAGGACTTCCTTCAGAAGAACCGCACCACCATCAACTCGCTCGCCAATCATCTGACGCTCGGGCGTTGGCAGGAGTTGCGCAATCCGAAGCCTCCTTCACAGCCTGAGCCATCCGGCAAGCTCTGGTCCACGTCTCCGGCGCGGCCAAAAGAGCTCGAGCCCTATGTGCGGATCAGCTTTAATGGCCGCGTCGTGATCGCCGATCTCGCTTCGGGCCGGCAACTCCATTTTGTCGGCGAGCTGCGCGGCAGCGGCCGATCGCGCCGCTTCGCGCTGGCGACGCGCGAGAACGGGATCTTCGATCCGCTGGACGACGAGTTGTACAAGGTCCTGGTCGACCTGGAAGGCGTGAGCGTCCCTGATGAGACGTCGGAGGCGCAGCTGGAGCAGGTCATCTCAAATCGTCTCGGCTTGGACGCGATCGCCAGAAGCATCGAATAGTCTTCACGACCTGGACCTTGCGGGATATCGATCTCGATCGGGTCCGGCTCATGTCGTTTCTGCCGATCAAGCTGCTGTTTGCCCATTCAGATTTGGTGCCCCAATGCTGACGGAAACGTTCATGGCTAAGCCGCCGTTTTCCCTGGAAGGCTACAAAGTTCCGGACGCGACTGATGCGGAGCAGGGGCGGCCCTACGATGAACGAGAGACCAACAGGGCGTGGGAAAACTTCCTGACGTTCGGGGACGCGAAGCGCGAGAACGCGCTGGTGCGAGGCGTCATCGAGGAGTCGTGGCAGCGCAGCATCCAATCGGGCGTCGATGCCCGTTGCAAGGGTAGCGGTCTCATCGCCTCGCCGGACGATCTCTATGAGCTGCGTCTGAAGAACGACGACCTGCTCGGCTCCAGCGCTCAGACCTTTCGCCGGGTGGCGGATGTCCTCGGCGATGCGGCCACGATGTTGGTCATCACCGACAGGAACGGCGTCGTGCTCGATGTCGGGGGCGACCAGCGGACCATCGATGCGGGACACGATATTCGCCTCGAAGTCGGCGCCGACTGGGGAGAGACGGTGACCGGCACCAACGGCATTGGCACGGCGCTCGTCACGGGCAAGCCGGTCCATGTCCACGCGGCGGAGCACTTCTCCGAAGGCATCAAGGCCTGGACCTGCGTCGGCAGTCCCATTCGCAGCCCGATCGACGGCAGCATCATCGGCATCATCGATTTTTCCGGACCCCAGGCGATCTTTCACCGACACAACGTCGCATTGGCGGTGATCGCGGCCAACCATATCGAGCTTGCCCTTTCGGAAAAGATCCGGCTCGAGAGAATACTGCTCCTCGAGGCGAGCATCTCTCGAATGCCGGGGATGGGCAGTGCCGACGGCGTGGTGATCCTGGATCGCTTTGGTCGGGTCGTCCATCACAACGACATGGCGTCGGCTCGCTGGCGTCGGCTCGCGCAGTCTCGTGAGTTGAGCATTGGGTCACAGATTCTTCCAAGTCGCGAAGGCCTGTTGGGAAAAGACCTGGCCGAGGGGTTGCCCGAGGAGCTGCGTGAGCAGCGGATCGAGCCACTAATCGTCGACGGGGTCGTGAAGGGCGCAATGCTCGTGCTTGCTTCGAAGCCGCGGACAAATCCTGCTGCAGCCGAGATGTCGCCGACAACCCGCGCCGCCCTGATATCGGCAAAGGAAGCAATCGTCGGATGTAGCGAGGCATTGCTTGAGGTGGTGCAGAAAATTGAGCGGGCGGCGCTTGGCCGGACAGCAATCCTGCTCGAGGGCGAGACGGGCGTCGGCAAGGAACTCTTCGCCCGCTTGGTTCATGCCGCCAGTCAGAAGACCGGCAAGGAGCCTTTCGTTGCCTTCAATTGCGGTGCGGTTTCGAAAGAGTTGCTCGGCGGCGAATTGTTCGGGCATGCGCCGGGCGCTTATACCGGCGCTACGCGCGAGGGAAGGCCCGGGCGATTCGAATTTGCCAATGGCGGCGTGCTCAGCTTGGACGAGATCGGCGAGATGCCGATGGACCTACAACCTTACCTGCTCCGTGTGCTGGAAGAGCGCGCGGTGTACAGACTGGGTGACAGCAAGGCGCGCCCGGTGGACGTCAGGCTGGTGGCGTCGACCAATCGGAACCTGAAGCAGGAAGTGGCCGAGGGACGTTTCCGGAAAGATCTGTACTTCCGGATTGGTGTCGTCAAGTTCACCATTCCGCCGCTCCGCGACCGGTTGGGCGATGTCGAGATCCTGATCGATCACTTCAACAGGCAATTCGCTACGATCTACAGCACCCAGCCGCTGCGCTTCGAGGCGGCCACGATGGAGTTGCTGCGCCGCTATTCCTGGCCGGGAAACGTTCGCGAGCTGCGCAATCTGATTGAGAACCTGGTGCTGATGACGATAACGGGCATCGTCACGCCCAGGGACCTGCCAGAGGATTTCGTGGAGGTCACGCCGGCTCAACCTCCCTCGATGTCGGTGCAGTCGGAGAACGGCGCGACGGGATCGGAGGGCGACGAGATCGCGCGCTTTGACGAGATGGAGCGGCGCGCCATCGAGAGGGCCGTCGCAAACGCCGGCGGCAATATTGCGGCTGCCGCGGAAAAGCTGGGGCTCTCGCGCGCTACACTGTACCGCAAATTGCACCAATACCGTTCCCGGACCTAGCGATCGGAGAGCCTTTCATGGCGGCTGTCTGGGATGAGCAAAAGGGCGGGAAAGGTCCGGCCCCCGCGGCGACGCTGGCCTCGCAGATCCTTGCGCGCGCCGACCGCGACGTCACTTTCGTGGTGCACCTGGTTGGCGAAAGCCAGAGTTTGCTGGTGCGGCATTTCATCTTGTTCATCGAGACCGAGCTCGCAAAGCGCGGCATGAGCTACGGCGTACATCCGCTGCTGCGGCCGTTCGTCGAAACGCATGCACGTGAGCTATCGGATTTCGTATTGCAGGGGATCGGCTTGCGGCATCAGTTCGGTCTTCAGGCCATCGAGACGATGACGGGCGATCCGGCGCGGTTGCTGAGGGTCGATCTGTGGGACTCGCTCCAATCTTACGTCAATGACGCGCAGCAACACTTCGTATCCGATGCCCGGGGTCTCCAGCGGATCCTTGATCAAATCGAGCCGAGCGCATGAGTGTCGATCCGGAGGTTCTTGTCGAGATGTTGAAGGAGCGGTTGCTCGTCGTTCAGCAGATGTCGGCCGCTCAATCGTGGAATCTTCTGAACCGTCAGCTTGCCGGTGGAGCAGAATTCGAGATTCAGAGGATTGAGCAGGAGATCGCGGCGACGGGCGATTCGCATGCATTCGGCCACGTTATCGAGGAAGCGCACGAGCGCTTGAAGGAAGCAAGGGCCGGAATGGCAACATGCGACGCCCAATGCGCCGCGCTGGAACGACGCCTTGAAGAACTCGACAGGTGTATTGCGACCGGCAGGTGAGACGACCGATGGACACGATGGAAGCTGAGACGGCTACGCTCTATGACTTGCTTGGTCGGCATTGGACTATGGGGGCGCCGGTTACGAACGCGGCGTTCGACGCTGCGGGACAGGCAGTGGCGTTCGCGCTTGCCGATGGCTCTCTGGCCATCGCTCCGCTGGCCGACAGCGAACCGCCGAAAGACCGTTATCGTATGGCCTTGGACGGCGGCCGATCGACGATCTCACCGCGGCGGAATCCGGTCCCGCCATTGACGAAAGTCGTCATCAGCGATGCTTCACTTCATCTCGCCTCGATCGAGCCGGAGGGCTTCATCGCAAGCGATGGCAGTCAGTTGCTGCACGTGTCGGCATCCGGCGTCACGCGACAGGCCGCAAAATTAGCGGCCCCGATCGATCTCGTTGCCCCGGTGCATGCCGGCGGTATTCTGGCGGCTTCCGACGGGTCGGTCATATACTGCGCTTCCAACGGCGACGTCGGATGGCTTCAGGAGCGTGCGGGAGGGCGTTCATCCGCGATCGCCGTCTCGCCAGACGGTCGGAGCTTCGCGATAGGAGCTGACGGTTGTCTGCTTGTGCGTGCCTTCGGACCCCGACCTGAGCCCACCGCTACAATGGCTTTCGGCTTCATCTCCAGCTTGGCATGGAGTCCCGATGGAAGCTGGCTGGCAATGTCCGTCGCAGAAGGAGGTATCGCATTGCTGCGCCTTTCCGATGCGCGCGCCGTTCGGATTCCGAGCTATCCTGCAAGCGTCCGGTCTCTTTCGTGGAGTGCAGACTCCCGCGTTCTTGTGACGAGCGGAGCCTACCGCATGATCGCATGGGACGTTTCCAGTCTCGACGACGGTGGCGAACAGCCGAAGAGCGTTGGCACCGGCCGCGGTGGCTTCGTCCTTGTCGAGGCAGTGGACATGCATCCGGGACGTCCGTTGGTTGCGGCAGGATACAGCGACGGCAGGGTCGTCGTTGCCAGGATCGGCGAACCCGACGAACTGGTCGTCAAACCGTCGGGCCGGAGCCCGGTCCAAACCGTCTGCTGGTCCGACGACGGCCAGCATCTTGCCATCGGGACATATGGCGGCGAGGCGGCGATCGTGACGTTTCCGCCGCAAATCTTCAAGTAACGGCGAGCTGGGCGACGAGCCTTGCCGCGAGCTCCAGGAGCAAGTTCATGACGGCCACCGATGCGCGAAGCGAAGCCACAAGCAAGGATCACTTCTTCAAGGAACTGGCGGAGCTCTCCGAGCGCATGATTGCCGCGCACGGAAAGGAGTTTTCGATGGGGGCCTTGGTGTTGGCGGCGAGGTTCATCGCCGAAAACAAGCCCTTCGAGAGTAGCGCAACAACGCAGTGACAGGTCATCTAACTGCACGCGAAATCTAATCGAAGGGTCAAGGGGGCAGCATGTTGAAGGGGCTTATTCGGGACAACGAACTCGTCCACAAGGCCGAGTGGCTCGAGACGCTGTCGCTGCATTGTGGCATCGGATCGTGGGATGCGATCCTATATGAGGGGGATGCGATGCACGCCAAGGCGCGGTGGACCTGGTCGAGCGAATTCCGGCGCTTGTGCGGGTACAAGACGGAAGCCGAATTTCCCAACGTCGCGGACAGCTTCGCACGCGCCTCGCGGCTATACTATTCTCACGGAAATAGTATAACGGGAATGGACCGCAAGAGGACCAGGTAACAGATTGAAATCGCAAGACTATCGCTTTTCCGTCGCCCCCATGATGGATTGGAGCGACCGGCACTGCCGGGTGTTCCACCGCCACCTGACGCGGCGGGCGCTGCTCTATACGGAAATGGTGACGACCGGCGCTGTGATTCATGGCGACCGTGAGCGGCTGCTCGGGTTCGATGCGGTCGAGCATCCGGTGGCGCTTCAGCTTGGCGGCTCGGATCCGCGCGAACTGGCGCAAGCTGCACGGATCGGCGAGACGTTCGGCTATGACGAGATCAACCTCAATGTCGGCTGCCCGTCGGACCGCGTGAAGGATGGCCGCTTCGGCGCCTGCCTCATGGCGGAGCCGGAACTCGTGGCGAGGTGCGTCGAGGCGATGAAACGCGCTGTCGCGGTTCCCGTCACGGTGAAGTGCCGCATCGGCATCGACGACCAGGATCCGGAAGTCGCCCTTGATGCGCTTGCGCGCGCGGTGGTCGCCTCCGGCTGCGACGCACTGATCGTGCATGCCCGCAAGGCCTGGCTCAACGGGTTGTCTCCGAAGGAGAACCGCGACATCCCGCCGCTCGACTATGAGCGCGTCTATCGGCTCAAGCGCGCAATGCCTGACGTGCCTGTCGTCATCAACGGCGGCATTCGAGGCCTCGAGGAAGCGAGAGCGCATCTCGAACATGTCGATGGCGTGATGCTCGGCCGCGCCGCCTATCAGGACCCGTGGCGGCTGCTCGGCGTCGATCACGAAATCTTCGGCGAGGCGACGTCGCACGCGACCATGCAGGACGCGCTCGAGGCGATGATGCCCTATATCGAGCAGCAGCTCGCGCGCGGCTCGCGGCTGCATGCGATCACACGGCATTTCGTCGGCGCATTCCACGCCGTGCCCGGCGCGCGGGCCTTCCGCCGCCATCTGGCCGAGCAGGGGGTGAAAGCAGGCGCCGGTCCCGAGGTGCTGCGCGATGCGATCGCGCGCGTCGATGCGCGCGCTCCTGCGGAGGAAGCCGCGGCCTAGCCGCATTCCTGCGGGCCGATGCGATGTTTCAGAGGCCGATGAGTTGACGCGCCACCGCTTGACGGACGGCCGGACCGACTCTGGCGGATTGCGCGATGTTGCCCTTCTGCCGGTGTTTTGCCCGACGAGTCACCAATATCTTGCCCCGACGCATCCAATAACTCCGGAGAGGCGCCAATCGTTGTCCCTCGTAAGTCTTTGTTCGGACAAGCATCGGCTACTGTGCATGGGGTTGTTTTCGCGTTTACTGTTCGCCGCACCAACCGGCATGCGCGCACCGCGCAGGGATTAAGTCACGGCCCGTGTGAAGCGAAGGTCGTTGGCGCCTGCGACGGTTCTTGCGGATGGTCTAGTCGAGCGCCGTACGCGAGCGGCGATGGCTGCTCTGAAGCTCGGGATAGCCGGTCAGCATCAGCTTGTCGGCGCGAACCCCCCAGCTCTCCAGGCGGTCGAGGAAGCTCATGCCGAGCAAATTGGTCTTCATCTGCCCGCGCTGGACGACGAGGGCCGGCACCGATTTTTCGACGAGATGGCCGACGGAGAGACGGTCGAGCGTGAGGCGGGCTGCCTTGGTATGGCCGCCCGCGGTTTCGAGGTCGACATCGTATTCGAGCATCTCGAGCGGCAGCCCGATGGCTTTCGCGGTCTCCCAGGTCAGCACCACCGACGTCGCGCCGGTATCGATCACCATTGGCGCCGCGACACCGTTGATCTTCGCACGCAGCGCGAATTCGCCGCCCTGGCCGCGCGGGATCTGCACGGCAGGAGCGGGCGTTGCCGTCTGCGCGCGAAAGATGTGCGAGACCTTGTGGCTGGCGCGCGCGATCTGATCGGGATCGCCATAGGCGACGACCGCGCCTGCCGTGCCGGCAAGCATGACGAGAACAAGCAGGAAGCGGATCATCGCGCGCCTCCGCAGGCGGGCAGGCCGGTCAGGTGCGTTTCGGCGATGCCGCGATCGGCGCCAGTCCGGCTTCCGTCATGCGTGCGGGCAACAGCGCCATGACCGCGAGCCGGTCCGCGCTTTCCATGGCGTGCCAGCGCGCGATCTCGGGCAAGGTCCGGCCGCAGCCGAAGCACAGCTTGGTCCTGGGATCGATCATGCAGACGGCGACGCACGGCGTTTCTTTGCTCATTTGGACATAGTGGGGGATTGTCGGGCATGTCTGCAAGCATCTGGTTTAAGAGCCTGTGCCTGCGCTCATGATCGGCTTGTGGCGCGGCCGGCGCTTCTCCTCGGGCAGTACGGAACTCTCGGGCTGGAGCGGCGGGGAATCATCCGACAGCGGCGCCAGCGCGCTCATCACGCGCTCCGGCGGGAAGGTGACGATCACCTCGGTGCCGATGCGCAACTTCGATTTCAGCGTGAACGTGCCGCCATGGAGGTCGATTAGATTCTTGGCGATCGGCAGGCCGAGACCGGCGCCCTGTTCGGCGGACTTGATCGAGTTGGAGCCCTGGCCGAACGAGGCGAGCACGACCGGGATCTCGTCCTCAGGGATTCCGGAGCCGGAATCCCGCACCGAGAGATATTGTCCGCCCGAGGCGGTCCATCCCGCCTTGAGCCAGATCTCGCCGCCTTGCGGGGTGAACTTGATCGAGTTGGAGAGCAGGTTGAGCACGACCTGGCGGATCGCGCGCTCGTCGGCCCACAGCCGCGGCATGGCCTGCTCGAACACCTCGTGGATGGTGATGCCACGGCTGGAGGCGCGCAGCTTCATCAGGTGATGGCAGTCGGCGACGATGCCGACCAGCGACACCGCTTCCTCGTTGAGCTCGTAGCGGCCGGCCTCGATCCGCGACAAGTCGAGGATCTCGTTGATGAGGTTGAGCAGGTGCACGCCGGAATTATGGATGTCGGCGGAATATTCCTTGTAGACCGGCACGGCATGCGCGCCAAAAATCTCGCTCTTCATCACCTCGGAGAAGCCGAGGATGGCGTTCAGCGGCGTGCGCAGCTCGTGGCTCATCTGCGCAAGGAAGCGCGACTTGGCGACGTTGGCGGATTCGGCGCGGTGGCGCGCCTCGTCCGAGATCGCCTTGGCCTGTTCGAGCTCGCCGATCAACGCGTCCTTCTCCGCGCGCGCTTCCAGCGTGGCGAAGGTGGAGGAGTGCAAGCGGTGCGCCAGCAGCACAAAATAGCCTTCGGCGGCGAGCGCAAGCGCGGCCAGAATGTAATTGTCCAGCGAGCCGGTCATCACGAAGCTCAGCGCCATGGCGACCGCGACCGGCGCGGTGGCGGCGAGGGCTGCGATCGGCAGATTGGCGGCGAGCATGCTCGACACTGCGATCACCAGCAGCATCAGGAACATCATCAGCGTTTCCGTGACCATGTCGAGCACGGGATGGATCAGGATCGCCATCCAGCACAGGCCATAGAGCAGGTCGAGCACGACGAAGCGCGTCCGCCAAGCGCGCGTCGCCGCGGGCGAGGCGGGCTCGGTCAGGAAGCGCCGGCAACTGCGGGTCATGGCGCTGTGGATGCACAGCATGCCGGCGGTCCAGGCCGCGGCCGGGATCGGCTGCATCCACAGGCCGAACAGCACGCCGGTCGCGACCACCAGCAGCATCACGACATAGGAAGCCGACAGCCGCGTCTGAGCGTATTGACGCAGCATCTCGGCGTCGAAGGCCGGCCGGGTTCCGCTGGTCGACGTTAACTTGTCCCGCGCCTCGCGCACCCGCTGCGCCGCAGCCCTTCGGCTGCTCGCCGATGGAGCGCTCACCGGCTCGGCCGGAAGCTGCACAACCTCAGGCTTTTCAGCGGGGTTACTCATCAAGCAACAACGATTCCTGCCCACGCCGGACGCGGGCCTTCTGCATTGTCTATCTCTGGCAAGAAATCCTTAAGAGGTGACTTAAGGAGCTAAAGAATTACGTTAACCCGGCGTTAATTTTGGATCTCGCCTGCGCCGTCAATGCAGCGCCGCGTACTGCGCGATGTAGACCATCGCGCCCGCCAGATAACCCACCAGCGCGGGCCCTGCGATGCGGCGGGCGTACCAGAAGAATTCGATCTTCTCGAGTCCCATGGCGGCAACGCCCGCGGCCGAACCGATGATCAGGATCGAGCCGCCGGTGCCGGCGCAATAGGCGATGAACTCCCAGAGGAAGCTGTCGGGCGGATGTTGCACCAGACTGTACATGCCCATCGTGGCCGCGACGAGCGGCACGTTGTCGATGATGGCGCTCAAGAGGCCGAGCAGGATGACGATGATGTCGAGACGACCAACCGTGGCGTCGAGCCATTTGGCGAGCAGCTCGAGGACGCGGGCGTGCTCCAGGCACGCGACGGCCATGAGGATACCGACGAAGAACACAATGGAACTCATGTCGATGCGCGCCAGCGCGTGGACGAGGGTGAGGGGACGGCGCGCATCCTCGTCCTTGTGGCGGTGAACGATCTCGCCGACCAGCCAGAGGATGCCCAGCCCGAAAAGAATACCCATGAAAGGCGCAAGGTGCGTCACGGCCTTGAAAACCGGAACGGCAACCAGGGTGCCGAGGCCGAGGTAGAACATCAAGTTGCGCTCGAACACCTCGACCCTGAGGACCTGTGCTTGGCCTTGCAGCGGAGGGACGATCTCCTTTCCCTTGAGCGAGTAGCCGATGATGAGCAGCGGTATCAGCAGGTTGAGCAGCGACGGCAGGAACACCGACTTCATGATGTTGACGGGAGAGATCTGCCCTCCGATCCAGAGCATCGTCGTCGTGACGTCGCCGATCACCGTCCAGGCGCCGCCGGCATTGGCCGCGATGACGATGATGGAGGCGAACAGCAGGCGATCGCTCTTGTTGCCGATCAGCTTCTGGATCAGCGAGATCATCACGATGGTGGTGGTGAGATTGTCGAGGATCGCGCTCAGGAAGAATGTCACGAAGCCTATGATCCACATCAGCGTGGTCTGCTTCGTGGTGCGGATGACCGAGGTGATGACTTCGAAGCCGTTATGGGCGTCGATCACCTCGACGATCGTCATGGCACCGATCAGGAAGAAGACGATCTGCGCGGTCGAGGCGACGGATTCGTCGAGCTGGTGGTTGACGAGCGAGGGGTCGCCGACGGACAGCGCGTAGATGGTCCAGAGCAGGCCGGCTCCCAGGAGAGCCGAAGCGCTTTTGTTGACGCCGAGCGGGTGTTCGAGCGCGATGGCAGCATACGCAACGATGAAAACGGCGGCTATCACGCTCAGCAAGTCAATTCCCCCCGGAATCCGTTCTTCGGCTCAATGCGAGCCTCGTCGCGACGGGCGCCGCGTCGAGACCCGCGAGGGCCGCAGCTGCCCCGGCTGCGGCCGTCAATGCGTTCCTCAGCGTTGTAGGCGCGCGAGCAGGCTCGACGTATCCCAGCGCTTGCCGCCCATCTTCTCGACCTCGGAATAGAACTGATCGACCAGCGCGGTGACCGGCAGGTTGGCGCCGTTGCGGCGGGCTTCAGCCAGCGAGATCGAGAGGTCCTTGCGCATCCATTCGACCGCGAAGCCGAAATCGTACTTGTCCTCGTTCATGGTCTTGTAGCGATTTTCCATCTGCCAGGACTGGGCCGCGCCCTTGGAGATGGTCTCGATCACTGCGGCGACGTCGAGGCCGCTCTTCTTGGCGAAGTGGATCCCCTCGGAGAGACCCTGCACCAGACTGGCGATGCAGATCTGGTTGACCATCTTCGTCAGCTGGCCGCTGCCGGCGGGCCCGAGCAGCTTGCACATCCGCGCATAGGCGCCTGTGATGATCGGCTCGGCGCCGGAATAGGCGTCCTGCGCGCCGCCGCACATCACCGTCAGAACGCCGTTCTCGGCGCCGGCTTGGCCGCCGGAGACAGGGGCGTCGATGAACTTGAAGCCGGCCTTGGTCGCGGCCGCATCCAGCTCACGTGCGACTTCGGCGGAGGCGGTGGTGTGGTCGACGAAGGTCGCACCCTTCTTCATGCCGGCGAAGGCGCCATCGGGGCCGATCGTGACCGCGCGCAGATCATTGTCGTTGCCAACGCAGCACATCACGAAATCCTGACCTTCGGCGGCCGCCTTCGGGGTCGGTGCGGTCTTGCCGCCGAACTTGTCCGCCCATTCCTTCGCCTTGGCCGCGGTGCGGTTATAGACGGTGACCTCATGGCCCCCTTTTTTCACGAGGTGGCCGGCCATGGGGTAGCCCATGACGCCGAGACCGAGGAAAGCGACTTTAGCCATGTGTGGTACCTTGTCCGTAGTTGAGTTTTACGGTTGCAGCCGGGCGAGGGCGCCAGGGCGGCGTCCTCGAAGTTCCGCCGCGAGGGCGGATCGGAGGCGCACCATAAACCGTTAAGGGCGGAGGGCAACGGCTTCGTTTGGCGGCCCCCTGTGCTAGGATGGCGGACCTAAGGACTTCAAAAAAGGGAGCGAAAGCATGGGCGGCGTGAGCGTTGGCGTCCTCGATCATTTCAACATCCGGACCCGGAATCTGGCCGAGACCGTCCGCTTCTACGAGGATGTGCTGGGCCTGGAAAAAGGTGCCCGGCCGAATTTCGCCTTCCCTGGCGCCTGGATGTACAGCGAGGGCAAGGCGGTGGTGCACCTCGTCGATATTTCTGCGACGGCCGAGCCACAAAAGCCGGATTCCGGCGTTGTCCATCATGTCGCCTTCGCCAGTCGCGGCTTCGCCGGCATGAAGCAGCGGCTGGCATCCAAGGACATGAAGTTCGAGTCCCGCCAGGTGCCCGGCGGCGACCTCTGGCAGATCTTCGTCAACGACCCCAACGGGGTCATGATCGAGCTGAATTACGAGGCGGCCAGGGAGCAGGGGGCAGCGCCCGCCGAGAAGGCTGACGATATCGGCAGGCAGTAGCCTTTTGGGCGTTTCCGCTCTAATGGGGCATCCTAAAGTCTCGAGCATGACCTTGCCGGAAAGCCGCGCCTCGCTTGGCGCTGGTGCCGTCCTCCAGGTCCGGATCATGCTCCGTTCAGGAGATGCGCTTTGAGCGTGACGCAGCAACAGGTTCTCGACAGCCTCGCCCGGATCAAATCCCCCCGCGGGGTCGCGCTCACCAATGCCAATGTGCTGAGCGCGATCAGCGCGTCCGACGGCAAGGTGTTCTTCTCGATCAATGTCGATGCCGCCGAGGCGAGGGCCTGGGAGTCCATCCGGGCCGAAGCAGAGGCCGCTGTGCGCACCATTCCCGGCGTCACCACCGTCATGGTGGCGCTGACCGCCGAGCGCAAGCCGGGCTCCGCGCCGCCGCCACCCCCGCAGCCCAGCCGCGGCGCGCCGGGCGTGCAGCCCGTCCATGCCCACAAGCCGCCGCCGCAGGGTGGCGCCCAATCGCCGATGGCGCGGCAGTCGGAAATCCCCGGCGTCGCCGCCGTGATCGCGGTCGCCTCCGGCAAGGGCGGCGTCGGCAAGTCGACCACCGCGCTGAACCTGGCGCTGGGCCTGCGCGACCTCGGCCTCAGGGTCGGGCTGCTCGATGCCGACATCTACGGCCCCTCGGTGCCGCGGCTGACCGGCCTGCACGACAAGCCGGAGCTGAACGACGAGCGAAAAATGATTCCGCTTCGGCGCTTCGGTCTCGCCATCATGTCGATCGGCTTCCTGGTCGAGGAAGAGACCGCGATGATCTGGCGCGGTCCCATGGTGATGTCGGCGGTGACGCAGATGCTGCGTGACGTCGAATGGGGCAAGCTCGACGTGCTGGTCGTCGACATGCCGCCGGGCACCGGCGATGCCCAGCTCACGCTGGCGCAGAACGTGCCGCTGAAGGGCGCCGTGATCGTCTCGACCCCGCAGGATCTGTCCCTGATCGACGCGCGGCGGGGGCTTGCCATGTTCAAGAAGGTCAACGTGCCCGTGCTCGGCATCGTCGAGAACATGAGCTACTTCCAGTGCCCGCATTGCGGCACGCGGTCGGACATTTTCGGCCATGGCGGGGCGCGGCACGAGGCCGAGAAGCTCAAGGTACCCTTCCTCGGCGAGATCCCGCTGCACATGGCGATTCGCGCCAGCTCGGATGCCGGCAATCCCGTCGTCGACAGCGAGCCGGACGGTCCTCATGCGGCGATCTACCGCGCCATTGCAGGGCAGGTGCGCGACCAGCTCAAGGGCGTCATCGCAGCCGCCTGAGCCGGCCGCCCGCGGCCCGCCTTCCTCGTCCTTTTGGGGGACATGCGACTTTCGTAGAGCCCCGTCATGCCATTGTCGCGTTCCGCAAGCGGGGCTTCCGTGGTAAAGGCCCACGGCAGTCAAGCCCCTTCGGTTCGACGCGGCCCTAACGCGTCGCCGGAATGAGCGGCGGCAAGAAGAGAAGTTAAGGGGAAACGCCCCAGCAAGGAGAGACCTGAAGATGAAGCGTCGTGATTTTCTGAAAGTGTCGGCAGCAGGCGCGGCGGCAACCGCGGTGGCCTCGCCGGCGATCGCGCAGTCCTCGCCCGAGGTGAAGTGGCGCTTGACTTCGAGCTTCCCGAAGTCGCTCGATACCATCTATGGCGGTGCCGAGCAGTTGGCGAAGTACGTCGCCGAGATGACCGACAACAAATTCCAGATCCAGGTGTTCGCCGCCGGTGAACTCGTTCCCGGCCTGCAGGCGCTCGATGCGACCTCCAGCGGCACCGTCGAGATGTGCCACACGGTGTCCTATTACTACGTCGGCAAGGATCCGACCTTCGCGATCTTCGCCTCGGTGCCGTTCGGCCTCAATGCGCGCCAGCAGAATTCGTGGCTCTATCAGGGCGGCGGCAACGAGCTCGCCAACGAGTTCTTCAAGAAGTCGAACGTCGTCGGCTTCCCGTGCGGCAATACCGGCACCCAGATGGGCGGCTGGTTCCGCAAGGAGATCAAGACCGTTGCCGACCTCTCCGGCCTCAAGATGCGCATCGGCGGCATTGCCGGCCAGGTGCTCCAGAAAGTCGGCGTGGTGCCGCAGCAGCTCGCCGGCGGCGACATCTATCCGGCGCTGGAGAAGGGCACCATCGACGCCGCCGAGTGGGTCGGGCCTTACGATGACGAGAAGCTCGGCTTCGCAAAGGTCGCCAAGTACTATTATTACCCCGGCTTCTGGGAAGGTGGTCCGACCGTCCACGCCTTCACCAACCTGGATAAGTGGAATTCGCTGCCGAAAAACTATCAGGCGATCCTCACCAACGCGACGGCCAACGCCAACGCCTGGATGGCCGCACGCTACGACATGCAGAACCCGGCGGCGCTGAAGCGCCTGGTTGCCGGCGGCACCCAGCTTCGTCCCTTCACCAACGAGGTGCTGGAAGCCTGCCTCAAGGCGACCAACGAGCTCTGGGCGGAGATCTCGGCCAAGAACCCCGACTTCAAGAAGTCGATCGACGCGATGCAGGCCTACCGCTCCGACGAATATCTGTGGTGGCAGGTTGCCGAATATACCTACGACAGCTTCATGATCCGCTCGCGCACGCGCGGCTGATCGCCTAGGCCTAAAGTCGCAAGACCGGAAAGCCCGGCCTCCAGTGGAGGCCGGGCTTTTTCTTTGCCGCAGTGCGATCGGGATGGAATTAGACGGCGGCTTGCGTCATGGTGGTGCCAAGCCTCGGCAAGAAGGCCCACAATCACTGGTACATCAGGGCAGGAAATCATGAAGAGAAGAGACTTCATCAAGGTCACAGGACTTGGCGCGGCCGGCGCCGCCACGCTCGCGGCTCCCGCGATCGCGCAGTCGATGCCGGAAATCAAATGGCGCATGCCGACGAGCTGGCCGAAGTCGCTCGACACGCTGTTTGGCGGCGCCGAGATGATGTGCAAGATGGTCGCCGAGGCGACCGACAACAAATTCCAGATCCAGATCTTCGCGGCCGGCGAGATCGTGCCGGGCCTCCAGGTGCTCGACGCCGTCCAGAACGGCACCTGCGAAATCGGTCATACCGCGTCCTACTATTATTTCGGCAAGGATCCGACCTTCACCTTCGGTTCGGCCGTGCCGTTCGGCCCCAACATGCGCATCAACCAGGCCTGGTACATGCAGGGCGGCGGGCGCGATGTCCTCAACGAGTTCTACAAGAGCTACAACGTCACCTCGCTGCTCGCGGGCAACACCGGCTGCCAGATGGGCGGCTGGTTCAGGAAGGAGGTCAACACGCCCGACGATCTCAAGGGCATGAAATTCCGCATCGGCGGCTTCACCGGCCGCGTGCTCCAGAAGCTCGGCGTGGTGCCGCAGCAGCTCGCCGGCGGCGACATCTATCCCGCGCTGGAGAAGGGCACCATCGATGCGGCCGAATGGGTCGGCCCCTATGACGACGAGAAGCTCGGCTTCTACAAGATCGCGCCGCACTACTACTATCCCGGCTGGTGGGAGGGCGGGCCGATGCTGCTGGCCTTCGTCAACCTCGACAAGTGGAACGCGCTGCCGAAATATTACCAGAGCGTGCTGGAGCAGGCCGGCCACTACGCCAACAACTACATGATGGCGCGCTACGACACCGCCAATCCGCTGGCGCTGAAGAAGCTGCTCGCGGGCGGCACCAAGCTGCACGCCTTCTCGCCGTCGATCATGGATGCCTGCTACAAGGCCGCCAAGGAGCTGCATGCCGAAGTCGGCGCGACCAACGCCAATTTCAAGAAGGTGCACGACTCCCTCGCCAAGTTCACGAGCGACGGCTACGCCTGGTTCCAGGTCGCAGAGGTCGGCTACGACATCTTCATGGCGCGGCGCTCGCAGAGCTGAGCTCAACACCGTTGGATGCAGCGCCCCGGAGCGAAAGCTCCGGGGCGTTTTCTTGTGCGTCCTGGCCGGCGCCGGACGCAAAATTTGAAAAACAACCCCATGCACAGTAGCCAGCGGCTTGAAGCAGTGGCAAAATGTAAAAATCGAATAAACCGAAATATAGTCGGCAGCCATTGGACGTGACGATGAGTTTCGATCCCGAGCCCGTTCAAAGCGCGCTGTTCAAGGCGTGGTCGCGGTCGACCGCGAGCCAATGGACGGCTGACAATCCGGCCGCAGGACAATGCAACGTCACGTCGCTGCTCGTTCATGAACTCTTCGGCGGCGACCTGCTGAAGACGCCACTGCCGGCCGGCGATCATTTTTACAATCGGATCGAAGGCAAGAGGTACGACTTCACGGCGAGCCAGTTCGACCAGCCGATCGCTTATGCGGACTTGCCTGCAGATGGGGCCGACGCGTTGCTGGGAGTAACGAGCGATCAATTAACCGAACTCAGGGCAGCATTTCAGCAGAGCCATACCAAGTCAGGCTAGCGCCACCAGGTGGAAGACGAATGCGAGTCTGACAACGTGCATGCGTTGCTTTCCGTTGAGATTTGCCGGAGGTAACTGTTCGGAGCGTTCAATCCATAAGGCGGTTCTTCGCTGCGCTCTCTCCATCCTTCACGCTGAAGCGCGATTGCTTACACGAACCTGACAAGCGCGCCCTTCTCTGATGCTTGCTCACCAGCGGTGCGCCGGGAGAGACCATCGCGTTCGGACGCGAGAGATTTCGTGTCATTCAACGCCCACGCGCTGCGTAGTTTTTCGGTGTTCCTTTTACGGAACGGTCGAGTTATCGGAATCCGGCAATCGGGCTGAAGTCGCGGCGTGTCATCACGCCGGTCGCGCTTCACGGTACGGTATACCGGACTCAACCAGTCCCGACGGGAATGCAGCATTTACCGAATACGGCGGTTCTCGATCGTTGATCGAGATGCAAGGGCGGCCGTTTCCCGTGGGACTTCTCAAATGAAACTGGCAATTGAAATTCTACAGCTCCTGGTCCAGTCGGCCGACAGCTGGCTTTTTGAAGGGAGCCTTGCGGGGCTGAGCGATCGGGAATGGATGGCCTTGCGCTTTCTCGCCCGCGCTAACAGGTTCTCGCGGACGCCCACGGCTCTTGCCAGCTTTCTGGGCACGACCCGCAGCGTCGCATCGCAGATCGCCGCCGTGCTCGAGAGCAAGGGGTTGATGGTTCGCAAGCCATCTGCAGAAGACAAGCGCTCGATTGCACTCTGCATCACGGGCGAAGGCGAGAAGTTCCTCGAGCGCGATCCAATTAACGTCCTTCGAGATCAGCTCGTGACACTTGAGCTCCCCGATCGATCTCAGCTGCGCGATACGCTTCGCCGCGTTCTCGATGGGCTCGATGTTGCCAAGCGCCGTCACAACGCCGACGTCTGCGGCAGATGCATGTTCCTGATCGAGAGCGGAGAGGGGAAGGATCGTCACTTCAAGTGCCGCCTGTTCCGGAAATCCTTAGCTCCAAAGGATACGACCCTGCTTTGCGCCTATTTCGAGGGACGAGGCTAGGATAGCTGCTACGAACGTCCGCAGGCCCCTGCCTTTGGGTCACCTTTGGGGGCACACCTGGTCGGCTTACACAAACCTGACAAACGACTGGTTCGGCCGGACGCTTTTTCGCTGGCCGAGGCGTCCGGAATGATGGAAGACAGCGAAGATGCCGCGCGAGGCGTGCGGTGACCTGAGTATCCGGCGGATATGCGATGCGTCTTCTGATCGTCGAGGACAATGCCGAGCTGTCGCGCCTCGTCGCTGGCGGGCTGGCGGCGGCCGGCTACCAGAGCGACATCGTGGGCAGCGCGGCCGAGGCGCGCGAGGCGGTGAGCAGCGTCAGCTATGCCGCGATGATCCTCGATCTCGGGCTGCCCGACGGCGACGGCCTGTCGGTGCTGCGCGAGTTGCGCATCAAGATGGAACCGCTCCCCGTGCTGGTGCTGACCGCCCGCGGCGGCCTGCAGGACCGCGTCAGCGGCCTGCGCAGCGGCGCCGACGACTATCTCGCCAAGCCGTTCGCGATGGAGGAACTGGTGGCACGGCTGGAGGCGATCCTGCGCCGGCCGGGCCAGCTGCTCGGCCGCTCGCTCAGTCTCGCCAACCTCGTCTACGACACCGAGAGCCGCCAGATCTTCGTCGACGACCAGCCGCGGATCATCTCCGCGCGCGAGACCTCGGTGCTGGAGATTTTGCTGCGCCGGCAGGGGCGGGTGGTGCCGAAGAAGAACGTCGAGGACCACATCTTCGGGCTGGACGGCGAGGTCGCCTCCAACGCGGTCGAGGTCTATGTCTCGCGGCTGCGCAAGCAGCTCGCCGAACACGGCGCCAAGGTCGTGATCCATACCATCCGCGGCGTCGGCTATCTCATGGACGTGGAGAAATAGCGTGGCCCAGCCCGGATCCAACGTCGGATCCTATGCCGGGTCCTATGGCAGGTCTCCGACGTTCAAATCGCTGATCTGGCGCATCGTGTTCCTGCACATCCTGGCGGTCGCGGTGGTCGCGATCTTCCTGCCGCTGGTGCTGTTCTGGCTGCTCAATTCCGAGATCGACCAGCTGCATCGCGATGCCATGCGCGCCCAGGCCGAGGTGCTGGCGGAGCGCATCGTTGTCCAGCCGGGCGGCCTGCTGACGTTCAACCTGCCGGACAGTCTCAAGGGCCTCTATTCTGAAGCGTATGGCCGCTATCAGTACGACATTCGCGATGCCGAGGGCCGGCTGCTGTTCTCCTCGCATCGGCGCTCTGCCGCCACCGCGGCACCGCGCTCGTCGGAGAGCATTTCCGGCGCCGCCGTCACCCGCGACCTCGACGGCAAGACGGTGCGCATCCAGGTCGCCGAGGACCTCGCACACCGTGACGTCATCATCGACGACATCGTGTCGAATTTCTTCCGGCGCGTGGGATGGATCACCATCCCGATTCTGCTGGTCCTGCTCGCCACCGACATCATCATCTTCCGCCGCGCGATCGCGCCGCTGTGGAAGGCCTCCGAGGAGGCCAGCAATATCGGTCCGGCGCGCACCGACATCCGCCTGCCGACGGAGCAGATCCCGCGCGAGATCTTGCCGCTCGTCACCGCCGTCAACCAGGCGCTCGACCGCCTCGAAGGCGGCTTTCGGGTGCAGCGGCAGTTCACGGCGGATGCCGCGCATCAATTGCGCACGCCGCTCGCGATCCTGCGCACGCGGATCGAGACGCTCGACGATCGCGCGGCACGGCAGGCGCTGCATGCCGACATCGAAACCATGAGCCGCCTCGTCGCGCAATTGCTGGAGATCGCCGAGCTCGATACCCTGGTGCTCGATCCCGGCGAGACTGCGGATTTGCGCGCCGTCTGCGCCGAAGTGGTCGCCTCGATTGCCCCGTTCGCGATCGCGCAGCACAAGGACATCGCGCTCCGGGGTACCGACACGCCTGTCAGGATCCACGGCAATTCGGAGATGCTGCAGCGCGCTGTCTTCAACCTCGCGGAAAATGCCATCAAATTCACGGCAAAGGACACCACCGTCGACGTCGAGGTACGCGAGGACGGTTCGGTGCGCGTGCGCGATAGCGGCCCGGGGATCGCGGAGGCCGAGCGCGAGCTGATCTTCCAGCGCTTCTGGCGCGCCGACCGCTGCCGCAGCGACGGCGCGGGACTGGGGCTTTCCATCGTGCGCGCGGTGGCGGACGACCACGCCGCCACGGTCGCGGTGGAGAATCTTCCGGGGGGCGGGGCCGAGTTCACGCTGAGGTTTCGGCTGGCGCAGGAGGCTGCTTCTTTCCCCTCTCCCCTTGTGGGAGAGGGTGGCTCGCCGCGATAAGCGGCGAGACGGGTGAGGGGTTCTCTCCACGAGTCCCACTCTCAATCGAGCGCATGGAGAGAACCCCTCATCCGGCACCGTAGCCGACGCTGCGCGTCGGCGTATGCTTAAGACGGCGGCCGTAGGCCGCCTATGCCACCTTATCCCACATCCGCCTTCGCCAAGGCTTCGGCGGACATGAGGGGAGAAGGAAGAAAGGCCGCCCCTATTTCAGCTTGCCGGTGGACAGATCCATGATCATGCGTGTGGCCAGATACAACCGCGGCACGATGCTGCCCACCTGCACATATTCGGCGTCGTTGGAGTGCGCACCGAAGCCCGACAGGCCCATGCCCTCCACCACGGCTCCGCTGGTCTTCAGCGCGGCAAATGCCGCGTCGGTGCCGCCGCCGGTCGCCTTCTCGTCGACCTTGAGGGACATGCCGATCTCCCCATAGATCGTCTTGCCGTAGGCCGCCACGCGGCGCGAGGCCTCATTCGCCTCTAACGGCGGGCGACGCACCTCGAACTTGAGGGCGACCTTGGAGTCCGGCAGCAGGCGATTCTTGATCTTGTCCTGCAGCGCCTTCTCCAACTCGTCGAAGTCGGACACCTTGAGCGCACGCGCATCGGCCTGGGCGGTGGCGTCGGCAGGGATCACGTTGCGGTTGGTGCCTGATTTGGAGACCGTCCAGTTCAGCTTCAGGCCCTGCTCCGGCTTGGAAAGGTCCTTCATCTGCAGAACCTGGTGCGAGAGCTCGTACAGCGCATTCACGCCGCCCTCGGGCCTTGCGCCGGCATGTGACGACTTGCCTTGCACGCTGAGATAGGCCGAGCCGATGCCGCTGGTGGCGAGGCGCAGCGTGCCATCCATTCCGCCGCCTTCGAACGAGAATACCGCGTCCTGATCCGAGGCGAATTTGGTGATGGTGCTGCGCCAGCCGGGCGAAGAGATCTCCTCGTCGCCGTTCGTGAGCACCGTGAGCGTGCCGTAATCACGGAAGCTCAGCTTTTGCAGTAGCGCCACGGTATGGAGAATGAGCGCGACGCCCTGCTTGTCGTCTGCGATGCCGAGGCCGTAGGCCTTGTCGCCGTCGATGCGGAACGGCTGATCCTTCAGCATGCCCTTCAGGTACACCGTGTCCATGTGGGCGATCAGCATGATCTTTTTGCTGCCCGTGCCCTTGAATGTGGCGTGCACGGCTGGTCCGATCTTCTCGGGCGTGTCATCGAGCCTATAGATATCGGTGGGTTGCAGGATCTCCACCGTGCCGCCGAGCTGCTTGAGCTGACCGGCAACGCGCTCGGCGATCTGGTTCAGGCCTTCGATGTCCTTGCTGCCGGATTCGATGGCGACGAGATCGCGCAGCGTGTCGAGCAGCGGCTGCTGCTCCTTTTGCGCCAGCCCATGAACATCGGCAATCGGCTCGGCCCGCACCATCGTTGCGGCACAGGTCAGCCAGAGTGAGGCGATCAACGGGCCAAGGACAGAGGGAGCAGTGTGCAATCGGGGCATGAGCGGCCATCCATAGGGCTGAGGATGGCCCGGTATGCCTCCGTTTCCGGTGCTTGTCACGCGCGCCGTCGCGCGTCATGCGCCGCTTGAGCGGAGCACGACGGCGAGGGGCGTCCGCCGCTACTTCGACGGCGGTCCGAGATCCAGCGGCGGCAGCTCGATCTGCGGCACCTCGATCTTGATCGTGCTGGGATCGATGTTGGTCTGCACGCCCTTGTAGTGCATGACCATCGACGGGAACGCGATCACCAGGCCGACCATGATCATCTGGATGACGACGAATGGCACCGCGCCCCAATAGATCTGGCCCGTGGTGACCGGTTCCATCCGCTTGCCGGTGACGCGATCGGTGTATCGCTCCTTCGGCGCGACCGAGCGGAGATAGAACAGCGCAAAGCCGAACGGCGGATGCATGAACGAGGTCTGCATGTTGACGCCGAGAATGACGCCGAACCAGATCAGGTCGATGCCGAGATGCTCGGCCGCAGGTCCGAGCAGCGGAATCACGATGAAGGCCAGCTCGAAGAAGTCGAGGAAGAAGGCCAGCACGAACACGAAGACGTTGACGAAGATCAGGAAGCCGACCTGGCCGCCGGGCAGCGACGTGAGCAGATGCTCGACCCAGACGTGGCCGTTGACGCCGTAGAAGGTGAGCGAGAACACGCGGGCGCCGACCAGGATGAACACGACGAAGGCCGACAGCTTGGCGGTCGATTCCGTGGCCTGCCGGATCAGGTCCCAGCTCAGCCGCCGCTTCGCGGCACCGAGGATGAGGGCGCCGGCGGCACCCATCGCGCCGCCTTCGGTCGGCGTCGCGATGCCGATGAAAATCGTGCCGAGCACCAGGAAGATCAGGAACAGCGGCGGCACCATGACGAAGGTGGTCTGCTGCGCCATCTTCGACAGGAAGCGGAAGCCGGTGAGCTTGTCGATGACCCAGTTCACCACGGCCACGACGAAGGCGAAGATGATGCCGCAGAACATGCTGAGCACGACGTAATCGGCACCATGCACATTCGAATTGCGCATCATGAACCAACCGAACACGCAGCTCGCGAGGAACAGCATACCGAGCGAGACCAGGCCGCGGCTGCCACTCTCCTCGCGGAAGCCGATGGCTTCCTTCGGCAGGCCCGGGGTGGCCTTCGGGAAGATCATGCTGACGAGGAATGCGTAACCGGCGTAGAGGCCGGCGAGCACGAGACCGGGGATGAAGGCGCCTTCGTACATATCGCCGACGGACTTGCCGAGCTGGTCGGCCATCACGATCAGAACGAGCGAGGGCGGAATGATCTGCGCGAGCGTGCCGGACGCGGCGATGACGCCGGCGGCCACGCGGCGGTCATAGCCGTAGCGCAGCATGATCGGCAGCGAGATCAGACCCATCGAGATCACGGAAGCGGCGACCACGCCGGTGGTCGCGGCGAGCAGCGCGCCGACGAAGATCACGGCATAGGCAAGGCCGCCGCGGATGGTCCCGAACAACTGGCCGATGGTGTCGAGCAGGTCCTCGGCCATGCCAGACCGTTCCAGCACCAACCCCATGAAGGTGAAGAAGGGAATGGCGAGCAGCGTGTCGTTGTTCATCACGCCGTAGACGCGCTCGGGAAGAGCCTGGAGGAAGTCCGGGCGGAACTCGCCGAGCTGGATGCCGACGATGGCGTAGAACAGGCCCACGGCACCGAGCGAGAAGGCCGCGGGGTAGCCAAGCAACAGCATGACGACCAGCGACGCGAACATGATGGGCGCCATATTGGCGATGATAAACGCGGTCATGATTTCCCCTAAACCGTCGCCAACGGCTACTTCTTCTCGATCGCTTCGACGAGATGCTCGACTTCCGCCTCCAGCGCCGACACCTGGGATTCATGCGGGTCCGGAATCATTCCGCGCATGACGGCAATTCGCTTGATCAGCTCGGAGATGGCTTGAACGAGCAGGAAGGCGAACCCGATCATGATCAAGGATTTGGCGGGCCATTGCGGCAGACCGCCGGCGTTGCCGGATTGCTCGTTGATATGGAATGAGCGCTGGAAGAACGGCACGCCGGTGATGATCATGACGATGCACAGCGGGATGAGGAAGAACAGGTGACCGACCACGTCGATGAGGTTGCGGACCGTCTTCGGCAGCGTGTTGTTCACGATGTCGATGCGGATATGCTCGTTGTCGAGCAGCGTCCAGGGCGAGCACAGCAGGAACACGATACTGAACAGCACCCATTGCAGCTCGAGCCACGAATTGGAGGACGTGTCGAACGTCTTGCGGATGATCGCATTGACCGCCGAGATGATGACGGCGGCCACGATCAGCCACGCCAGGCGCTTGCCCGTCCAGCGCGTGAAGGCGTCGATTCTCTGGCTCAGCTTCAGGAGCGCTTGCAACGAAAGGTCCTCCCCAATGGTGCCGCGGTCGCCTTGACTGCCCGGGCGGGGCGCGTCGGCTTGTCTGGCCGCGCAGGCATGAGGCTGCCGCACCAAAACAGCGGGCGCGCAGGCCGTCAATTGGAACTTGGTTGATAGTTCAGGGAAATAAGGCCGCAGCCGCGTGGTGTCAGCCGCCGGTGACGCTCATGTGCCTGGAGACGCTGGGACGGTCGTGGCGGCGGTCGATGATGAAATCGTGGCCCTTGGGTTTCAGGCCTATGGCGCGGTCGATCGCATCCGCAAGCAGCATGTCGTCATCTGATGCACGCAGAGGTTTACGCAGATCGGAGGCATCCTCGTGGCCGAGACAGGTGTGCAGCGTTCCCGTGCAGGTAATACGAACCCGGTTGCAGGATTCGCAGAAATTATGCGTCATCGGCGTGATGAAGCCGAGCTTGCCGCCGGTCTCGGTGACGCTGACATAGCGGGCCGGACCTCCGGTGCTCTCCGCTAAATCCGTCAGCGTGAATTGCTGGGCGAGGCGCGCGCGCACCAGCGAGAGCGGCAGATACTGGTCGATGCGGCCCGAGCCGATCTCGCCCATCGGCATGACCTCGATCAGCGTCAGGCCCATGCCCTTGCCGTGGGCCCAGCGCATCAGGTCGGGAAGCTCGTCCTCGTTGAGGTTCTTCAGCGCCACCGCGTTGATCTTCACGGCAAGTCCTGCGGCGCGCGCGGCCTCGATGCCTTCCAGCACCTTGTCGATCTCGCCCCAGCGGGTGATCTCGCGAAACTTCTTGGGATCGAGCGTATCGAGCGAGACGTTGATGCGGCGCACGCCACAATCGGCGAGCTCGCTTGCGTGTTTCGCCAGCTGGGTGCCGTTGGTGGTCAGCGTCAGCTCGTTCAGGGCGCCGCTCGACAGATGCCGCGACAGCGAGCGGACCAGCGTCATCACGTTGCGCCGGACCAGCGGCTCGCCACCGGTGAGCCGCAGCTTCTTGACGCCCTTGGCGATGAAGGCCGAGCAGAGCCGGTCGAGTTCCTCCAGCGTCAACAGGTTCGCTTTGGGCAGGAACGTCATGTCTTCCGACATGCAGTAGAAGCAGCGCAGGTCGCAGCGATCGGTGACGGAAACGCGCAAATAGCTGATGGTCCGCCCGAACGGATCGGTCATCGGGGTGGACAGCGCGGCGGATCCGTTCATGCGAGAGGCCTTGTCACTAACGGCGACGGGCGCACCTTGGCTTCAGCGGTGCTCGGCACCCAATCTAAGCATCGGACGCGACGAGGACAATCGGGTGGTATACGTAGATCAACGCCTGCCGGAGCAGCCACCACCAAGTCTTGCCGCTCCCAATAGGCTGGCTCCGGCTAGCGCAACCGCGATGACACGACGCTTGAGCCATCCACTTCGTCTGCGACAAACCGCCACATAACCCCGGGCGGACCTTAGGAGCGTCGTCTGGGGCAGGCAACCGGCGGGCTGCGCATAGATAATGGATGGTTAGGTGCGGGGTCTCGCGGAATACCGTAGAGATATCAGTATCTTGGTTTCGTCATGCCGTCATCAGGCTGCTGGCGGCGGCTGGCAGGTCACGCATGTGATGGATCAGCCGGTCCGGCTTCAGCTCGGCGATCGGCACGTCGGTATAGCCAAAACTGACGCCGATCACCGGCACCCCGGCCCGGCGGGCCACCCCGACATCGGTTCCGGCATCGCCGACCATGATGCTGGCTTTGACCGCACCGCCGGCGCGCGCCACCGTTTCACGAAAGATGGTCGGGTCGGGCTTCTGGACGCCAAAGGTGTCCGCGCCGCAGATCGCCGCGAAGCGGCGACTGAGGTCGAGCTGGTCCAGCAGCCGCTTCGACAGCCATTCCAGCTTGTTGGTGCAGACGGCGAGGCGATGGCCTTGCGCGGAAAAATGGTCCAGCGCGGCCTCGAGCCCCTCGAAGGGGCGGGATTCGACGGCGATGTGATCGGCGTAATAGGCGATGAAATCCGCGGTCATCCGGTCCATGTCGGCGGGGGTGACGGTGCGGCCTTCGGCCTCCAGCCCCCGCTCGATCAGCTTGCGGGCGCCGGCGCCGATCATGTTGCGGGCCGAGGCCATCGGCACGGGCGGCAGCCCTTCGCGGTCGAGCACGTGGTTCAGCGCGGTGATCAGGTCGGGCGCCGTATCCACAAGCGTGCCGTCGAGATCGAAGACGATGGTGTGAGGGGAGATCATGGTCCAAGCGCTACCGGCCCGGTCAGGTCAGTGCAAGGGGCGGCGCCATAAGTTCAGCTTATAGCCTGGTTCCCAGACCCTGTTCTCCGGCGGAAAACGAGGCTACATAGGCCGCCGAAAGCGGCCACGATCGGCGGCATGTTCGAGACTTCAGAGGCGGGCGCAAACGTGAATATGGACCAGTTGAAGCGACAGGCCGCGGCGCGCGCGCTCGAGGAGGTGCGGGACGGCATGCAGCTCGGGCTCGGCACCGGCTCGACCGCCAAGCATTTCGTCGAGCTGCTCGGCGAGCGCGTCGCCGCCGGGCTCAAGGTGATCGGCGTGCCGACCTCCGAGGCGACTCGCCTCGATGCTGTGCGGTGCGGCGTGCCGCTGACCACGCTCGACGAGATCGACCATCTCGACATCACCATCGACGGCGCCGACGAAATCGATCTGGCGCTCAACCTGATCAAGGGCGGCGGCGGCGCGCTGCTGCGCGAGAAGATCGTGGCCGCGGCCTCGGATCGCATGATCGTGATTGCAGATGACACCAAATGGGTGCCGACGCTCGGCCGCTTTCCGCTGCCGGTCGAGGTCATCCCGTTCGGGCTCGGCGCGACGCGCCGGGCGATCGAGAAGGCATTTGCCGAATGCGGCGTTTCCGGGCAAATGGCAGTCCGCAAGGCCAAGGAAGGCCACGTTTTCGTCACCGACGGCGGCCACTGGATCGTCGATGCCCAGCTCGGACAGATCGGGGATCCTGCCGGCCTCGCCAGCGCGTTGAGCGCGATTCCCGGCGTGGTCGAGCATGGGTTGTTCATCGGCTTGGCCAGCTCGGCTGTTCTGGCGGGCGGCGAGGGAATTCGCGTGATTGAACGGCGTAAGCCGAAAGGAGACTAGGAATGAAGAGCGTTTTGAGATTTTTGCCGGCTGCGACCCTCGCTGTGGGACTGGCCCTCGCGGTCGTCCCGGCCGCCGCGCAGCAGCCGGCGCCGAAGGCTGGCGCCGCACCCGCCCAGCCCAAGGCCTCGCCTGCGGCGATCGCGGCGGCGAGGGAGATCCTGCAGATCAAGAACGCCACCGCGATGTACGCGGGCGCCGTGCCTGGTCTGGTCGAGAAGACCAAGATCGCGCTGACCCAGCAGAACCTCAACTACCAGAAGGACCTCAACGAGGTCGCCCCGATCGTCGCCCAGCAGCTGCAAGGCCGCCAGAACGAGATCGGCGAGGGCATGGCGCAGATCTATGCCAGCGAGTTCACCGAGCAGGAGCTGAAGGATCTCGTCACCTTCTACAAGTCGCCGCTGGGCAAGAAGCTGATCGACGCCGAGCCGCGCGCCATCGGCCTGTCCATGGCCTTCATGAATTCCTGGGCCCAGAACTTCGCCGAGACCGTGATGGGAGCCTTCCGCGCCGAGATGCGCAAGCGTGGCAAGGAGATCTGACAGACACTATCTGATCAGAAATTCCTGACAGGGGTCGGAGTGGACAATGGCTGAATTCGACGTCGACCTCTTCGTCATCGGTGGCGGCTCGGGCGGCGTGCGTGCCGCCCGCATCGCGGCCGGCTACGGCGCCCGCGTGACGATCGCGGAAGAGTACCGCATGGGCGGGACCTGCGTGATCCGCGGCTGCGTGCCGAAGAAGCTGTTCGTGATCGGCTCGCATTTTCGCCACGAGCTCGAGGACGCCGCAGGTTTCGGCTGGACAGTTCCGCCTGCCAGCTTCGACTGGCCGACGCTGATCGCCAACAAGGACAAGGAGATCGCGCGGCTGGAGGCGGCCTACACCGCCAATGTCGAGAAGTCAGGCGCGCAGATCGTCAAGAGCCGCGCGGTGATCGAGGACAAGCACACCGTGCGTCTGCTCGAAAACGACCGCAAGATCACCGCAAGATACATCCTGATCGCCACCGGCGGCGCGCCCAACCACGGCGCATCGATTCCCGGCATCGAGCACGTGATCTCCTCCAACGAGGCGTTCCACCTTGCGAGGCTGCCGAAGCGGATCGTGATCCAGGGCGGCGGCTACATCGCGCTGGAATTCGCCGGCATCTTCGCCGGCTTCGGCTCCGACGTCACCGTGATCTATCGCGGCGACAACATCCTCCGCGGTTTTGACGAGGATGTCCGGACCCACGTTCGTGCCGAGATGGAGAAGCAGGGCATCACCATTCTCACCGGCTGCACGGTGAGCAAGGTCGACCGCCACGGCGATGAATTCACCACGCATCTGTCGAACGGATCGAGCATCGCATCGGAGCAGGTGATGTTCGCCATCGGCCGCCATCCGGCGGTGGCCAATCTCGGGCTCGAGAACGCCGGCGTTGCCATTAATCCTGCGAATGGCGGCATCGGGGTCGACCATTTCTCCAGGAGCTCGGTCGACAGCATCTATGCGATCGGCGACGTCACCCATCGCTTCAACCTGACGCCGGTGGCGATCCGCGAAGGCCACGCCTTCGCCGACACCGTGTTCGGCAAGCGCGAGGTGAAGGTCGACCATGCAAACATTCCGACGGCCGTGTTCTCGCAGCCGGAGGTCGGAACCGTTGGTCTCACCGAGACTGAAGCGCGCGCGCAGTTCAGTCACGTCGACATCTACAAGACCTCGTTCCGCCCGATCAAGGCGACGATGTCCGGCCGCGACACCCGCGTGCTGATGAAGCTCGTGGTCGACGGCTCGACCGATCGCGTGCTCGGCTGCCACATCGTCGGCGATGCCGCCGCCGAGATCACGCAAGCCGTCGCGATCGCGGTGAAGATGAAGGCGACCAAGGCCGATTTCGACGCAACGATCGCGCTGCATCCGACCGCAGCCGAAGAGCTCGTCACCATGCGCACCCCGACCGCGCGCCACGTGCGCCAGGCCGCGGAGTAGGGCGTCTCCTAAGCGTAGAGATATCCGACAGGCTTGCCTTCGGTGCGCAGCGGACGAATGTCTTTCTGCGTGATGATCTGGCCGGCGAGACTGTCGATCTCGTCGCGCTGCGTCGGCGTCCAGCCGCGAAGGTCGTCGATACCCTTGAGAAGGCCGAGCCGCAGCACCTGCGTGTTCTCGCCGACCGCAATGAGGCTGATCGAACTCTTGCCTGCGGTCACGACGTCGCCGGCCGCGAGCTCGAAGGTCTCGCCGGCCTTGTTCCTGAATTCGGCCGTGCCGCGAATGACGCGATAGATCACGACCTCGCCCTTGGCGAACGAGGCGGCGTCCGCGGATGCCGATGTGCTCTTCGGCAGGAGCGACCGGCCGCGTGGATCTGTTGCGATGATGTGGCCGGTGACGAGCTGGCCGCTCGGCGCCTCGATGCCGATATCGCGCACGTAAACCGGCAGCCCCGATTTGATCGAGCCGTCGCCAAGCGGCTTGAACAGTGCATCCAGCGCCAGGGGATCCTGAAGCCAGAAGCCGGCATTGGCCGGGCGATCGTGCAACGGATGGCTCCAGGCCACGCGCGGCGTTTCGGCTTCGTTGATCTGATCGGGGCCGACGATGGTGGGATTCGGAAAGGTGGTGGGATCGGTGATGAAGGCTTCGAGGAATTTGCCCGAATAGCCCATCGAGACCGGATCCGGCACCACCGTCTGCGGCGTCTTCAAATTCTCTTCGGTTGGCAGGCCCGACCAGGTGTAGAACAGCTGGCGATGCACGATCGCGCTTTGCAGCATCACCGCGCCGGGGCCGACATTGTAGAAGCGCCCGTCATAGTCGAAGGTGAAGGCGCCCGAGGTGACTAGCACGAGCTGAAAGCCGCCGGGCGGCAGATGCAGATGGAAGTCGGTGGGACCGGTGTCGGGACGGTAGATCGGCAGATTGGTCGCGACTTCGTGGAGCAGGAAGGTTTCGTTGTTGGCGTGAAAGCCTTCATTGGCGCGATTGTAGAGCGCTTGCGGGCGATACGTCGCCTCGAACTTCGCATTCCGATCGCGATCGATCGCGATGAAGTCCTGCGTGTTGAGGCGGAGCGGCGCGCCATTCGGATGGGTGAGGCCGGTCGTCTTGAGATCGCCCGCAGCATGCACGTTCATGACGTTCTCCGCTCTGCGCCGTTGCTTCGCTTGCACCGTCATTGCGAATTTTGGGCCAGTTGGTTTGCGAAGCAGCAAGCGGGCCTGGCGCCGCGATGCCGGCGTGCCCGTTCAGGAAAAATCCGGTGGCGGCACGGGAGGTTAGATCGACGGCTTGTTCTGCTGGTCGGACGCGTGCTGGGGATGGGCGCGTCCGGCGCAGTGAGGGGACCTGTCTAATTTGTCGGCAAGGCGGGAGTGTGCGTGCAGCGGCGGCGGTACCGGATCGGTCCGATGGCGCCTTGGGGATTTAGCGAAAACGTCGCGACCGGGCAGGGCGGCGATTGACAGATTGTTCACGTTTTGTTCTTATGCTGCGACCGAGATGGAGGCAGCCATGGACAACCGTATCAACGAAATTCGCAGAACCATCAGAGCGCTCCGCGTCAGCATGCGCGAAGCCGAAGCGATCATGCATGAGCAGATCAACCGCGACGAGGACTGCAGCTTCGTGGCGCAGGAAGTCATCAAGATGCGCTCGGTCATGAGCCTGCTCGCGAAGGAGCGGATCGCGCTCGGCGATCACGAGCCGATCCTCGTGAACAATTTCTTCATCCCGCGGCGCCGGCCGACGCGAAAGCCGGTCACGGCTCTTTCGCCGACCGCGGATTCCGTGTTCCGTCCGCGCGTGGTGGCGCGGGTTTGACGCAGAGGGCGGCTCAATCAAAGGCGTGAGGCGCGGCCCGATCCGGCTTGCCGGCCGGGCTGTCAGCCCACTTTGCCATCTCCATGGTCCGGGCGTCGACGCCCTCGCACCAGAAGCAGCTTGGCCGCGCGCGGCCGTTCTCGGACAGGATCGGGACCAGGCTGTGGCCGCAACCGGCGCACCAGGCGATGTCAGTCATGCATTCCCCCACGGCGTAGCAAATTCAGAAATGACGTTCTCGTCCGCGAAGCTTGCGCGGGCGCTATGACGGCGCTGGAGCACTGCGCCCGATCGGCGCGCTGGTTCCTGAGATCGTCGATGTAGCGATCCATCGTGACACGGCTGCGATGTCGTCGCCGTTTTCGCGATAGGCGCGAAGCTGGAATTCGGCCGAGCTGCCGCGGTCCACAATGACCCGGCAATGCTCGATCTCGGCGGCGCAGCCCAGTGCGTCGGCGTCCTCGGTGGTGTCGTCGATGATTCGGGAGAGCATCTCCGAGATCGTGACCGGTCCGTCTCTGGAGGCGAAGATGCAATCGGTGCCGTAGCGCTGGGCGCGCCATTTATTCTCCACCGCAATTGCGCGTTCGACCGCGGTGACCCCCTTGGACAGATCCGGTCGCAGATAGAGGCGGCGCGTCAGGCAGCGATAGAGCGAGGCGATGGCGACGGCATCGTCGACGAAGGTGCAGGTATCGGGCGCCCGAAGCTCGAGGGTGGGGTGCCGCATCGAGGGGCGCATCGCCCACCAGATGTGGCTCTCATCGGGAATCACGCCGGAGCGCTGCAGTGCGCCGACATAGTCGTCGTAGTCCTGCCGGCTCTCGAACAGTTCGGGCAGGCCGGTGCGCGGCAGCTCGGAATAGGCGGCGAGACGGTAGCCCTTCAGTCCGGTCTTGTGCGAATTCCAGAACGGGGAGGACGCGGACAGCGCGATGAACAGCGGCAGATGCGGCAGCATCGCCCGCATCACCGCCATGCGCTTCTCGGGATCGGGCAGCTGGACGTGCACATGCATGCCGCACATCATGTTGCGATGGCCGATGCTGCGCAGATCCTCGATCATCTCCTCATAGCGCGGTTTCGGGCTTGGCTGCGACATGCGCCAGACCGCGGTCGGGTGCGTGCCGCAGGCCATGATCACGAAACCATATTGCGCGGCGACGTTCGCGACTTCGCGCCGCAGGAAGCGAAGCTCTTCGCGGGCGTCGTTGACGTCGACGTGAACGTTGGTGGCGACCTCGAGCTGCGATTGCAGCATCTCCCGCATGGCCTGGCCGCCGGTCGACCAATTCGCCGATTCGAACAGCTCGTTCGGAGTTTGAATGGCGACCTCGAAGCTGCGGCGGTCCGCCAGGAAGTACTCCTCCTCGATGCCGAAGGAATATTCAGCCGCCTTGGCCCCGCCGCCGGCAGAGCGAATGACCAGGTGCTGCCTATCACCCGAGGAATCGAGGCGCAGCAGTTTCAAAACGTCCGAAGTAGATGTCATTGGCCACCCGGCAAAGGCATTACCTGCGGGCGATAATCCGTCTGACGGGGGCGGGTTCCGCGTCGCACTCACCGGAAATTGCAACGTCGAACGGAACAATCTTCACGTCTTCGGACGCGCGCGCGATCAGCGCGTGATTTGGCGGCACTTCGGACCAATCCGATTCCTTGTCGAAGGGTTCGGACACGACGATGACCTGGCCGCCGTCCTCCCGGTAATACAGCGTGTTTGCGGCGTCGTTGACCGCAACGCGAAACGCATAGAGATCCCGGCCGTTCGCGATCGCACTGGTGAAGCGCAGCCGTTCGCGCAGCTGCCCCTCGTTGACGAGGCCGACGAGGGCGTGCAGCACGCGCCGCGTCGCTTGAAGCGGATCGCTGTCGAGCCCGGCACCCATCATCGCCAGGAACACAGCCTCCGAATCGGTCGTGCCCAGCCGCGATGGATAATAGGCATCGGGGATCAGCGCCTCGACCTTGCGCCGCAGCCGATTCCAGCTCCCGACGAATCCGTTGTGCATGAACATCCAATGGCCGCAGGCAAAGGGATGGCAATTTTGTCGCGTCACCGCCGTGCCGGTGGCGGCGCGCACATGGGCAAAGAACAAGTGCGAGCGCAGATGCCGGCAGAGATAGCGCAGGTTTTCGTCCGACCAGGCCGGGCGGGTCTCGCGATAAAGGCCGGGCTCCGGATGCTCGCCGTACCAGCCGAGACCAAAGCCGTCGCCGTTCGAGCCCGCCGTGGATTGCAGCGAGCGGATGCTCTGCGCGACCAGCGAATGTTCGGGCTCGGTGACGTAAGGCTCAAACGAGGTGGTCTCGCCCCGGTATGCGATCCAGCGGCACATGGGAGTTCCTTGCGGCTTCCTGTCAGACAATGCGTGCTGAGTTGCACCAACACACCCGCCGAGGCGATGTTCCCGGCGCCGAGAGCTTGCCCCGGCCGCAGTGCAGCGCCTCTTGGCGGCGCACTGCTGAGCCGGAGCCCATAAGGTTGGGTGCGCCATCTGGGTCCCGGCTCTGCGCAGCAGCGCTACGCGTTGCATCGCGTCCGGGACACGGAGCGCGACGTGCTTAACGAAGTGCACGACCGCGGAACCGATGCGGCGGCTGGTCGCAGTCATCTCGCCTTGATTCCGACGGACCCACCTTTATCTCTGACACGAACAAGAATCCGGGCCCCTCTGGCGAGGACGCCGACGTTCGTCGGCAAACCTCGTGATGTCGGATGACCTGTCCCGCGCGAATGCGATGGATCGGCCGATCGTCGGGCCTCTGTACTCTCTCTCCGACCATTCGTCCCCATCGCAGCTCCGTGCGGCCATTTCGCAACATTGAGGAGCAACGATGACTGACGCCAAGCATTCAAATCCGATCGAAATCGAAATCACGGAACCGTCCAGCCTGAACGAGCAGGCCGCGGTTGCGCTGGTGATCGTGGGCGCGCTGGTTGCGGTTGCCGACCGGCGGGTTTCGCCGGTCGAGCGCGACGAGGTGATCCGTTTCATCAAGGATCGCAAGCTGGCGCCGCACATCTCGGACGAACGGCTCTATGCGATGTTCGATGAGCTCGCCGCACGGCTCGAGGAACCGGATTTTGCCAATGTCGTGATCGACACGCTGCGGCCGGTTTCGAACCTGCCGCTGTCGTCCCATTTGATTGAGCTGTCGGAGCGGGTGGCTGCGGCGGATGAGGACGTCCATCCCCACGAAGTGCAGGCGATAAAATTGTTGCGCTTGCTGACGCTGGTGCTGCCGCGCGCGAAGCCGGTCACGTCGGGTCAAGGGCGCACCGAACGGCAGATGGCCACAGAGGAGTAGGCATGAGCGCAGCATCGCACGAGCGTACGAGTGAAGCCGCAAGTCCCGCCAGCGAAATGGCCGGCGGGGACCCGCGCCTCGAAAAGCTCGTCGATCGGCTGCCGCCCCGTATGGGTGACACGGTCACCTATCTGCTCAAGCCGTCGAACCGCTGGGTCAGAATTCCATCGGGCGCGCTCCTCATTGTGGGCGGCGTGCTTTCCTTCCTTCCGATCCTCGGCGTCTGGATGCTGCCGCTCGGTCTCGCGCTGCTTGCCGAGGACGTGCCTGCGTTGCGCTCCTCACGTTCGAAGGTCCTGGATTGGGTCGAGCGGAAGAAGCCGCATTGGCTCGATCCATCCGCATCGAAAAATGATCAATCATGACTGAATTCATCACGCCCGAAGCGCTCACTGCGCTGCTTCAAGTCGTCCTGATCGACCTCGTTCTCGCCGGCGACAATGCCGTCGTCATCGGCCTCGCCGCAGCGGGACTTCCGGCCAAACAGCGCCGCCGCGCCATCATCGTCGGTATCGCCGCCGCCACGGTACTGCGCATCGTCTTCGCCGGCGTTGCGACCCAGCTGCTGCAGGTCATCGGCCTGTTGCTTGCCGGCGGCGTGCTGCTGCTCTGGGTGTGCTGGAAGATGTGGCGCGAGCTGCGCGAGCAGTCGCATGGGGGGCAGCTGGCGTTCAGCCATGGTGGCGGCGCGGATGGTGCGACCGTGCAGCGAAAGACCTTCGGTCAGGCTGCGGTGCAGATCGTCGCCGCCGACGTCTCGATGTCGCTGGACAACGTGCTCGCGGTCGCGGGCGCCGCGCGCGAGCATCCCTACATTCTCGTCTTCGGGCTGTTGCTGTCGGTCGCTATGATGGGCGTTGCCGCCGATCTGCTTGGTCGCGTGCTCCAGAAGCATCGCTGGGTCGCCTATGTCGGCCTCGCCATCATCATTTACGTCGCCTTCGAGATGATCTATCGGGGCTCGCTCGAGCTCGCGCCTGTCATCGCGAGTCTCTGAGGCGACAACTCTTTCCGCAATCCGGAGTAATTCATGACGTCCGAACCCAAAGCACCTTCGGCGCAAGGCGAACCGCCGCGCCTGGGCCTGTTTGCGCAGCTCATCTTTGGCTCCCGTTGGCTGCAAGTGCCGCTCTATGTCGGCCTGATCGTCGCGCAGGCCGTCTATGTGCTGCTGTTCCTGAAGGAGCTCTGGCATCTGGTCGCGCACTCGTTCGACGCCAGCGAGCAGCAGATCATGCTGGTCGTGCTCGGGCTGATCGACGTCGTCATGATCTCGAACCTCCTGATCATGGTGATCGTCGGCGGCTACGAGACCTTCGTGTCCCGCCTGAACCTGACCGGTCATCCCGACGAGCCGGAATGGCTGAGCCATGTCAATGCCAGCGTGCTCAAGATCAAGCTCGCGATGGCGATCATCGGCATCTCCTCGATCTCGTTGCTCAGGACCTTCATCGAGGCCGGCAATCTCGGCACGACGCGCAGCAATTTCACCGAGACCGGCGTGATGTGGCAGGTGCTGATCCACATGACCTTCATCGTCTCGGCGATCGGAATCGCCTGGGTCGACCGCCTCAGCGACAACGGCCATCGCAAGGAGGCCGGCCACGGCTGACGAACCTGGCCGCCTGACAACCTCCCGAGCGGCCAATCCTGAGCCCGCCTGATCGTCCGATCCGGCGGGCTCCTTTTTCAATCGATAAAATTGTCTGCAAACCGCTCAGCAGCAGCAAACCCTGCGGGCAAGAAGCCTGGCGCCTTAAACCAGGCCTTTGGAACCGATCTGCATCCTGCTCGCAAAAGGGCAGGGCTATCGGCATGTCAATTCTAAGGGAGATCGTCGCATCGGTCGCGGGAGTCTACGCGCTCCTGCTCGTCTGTGACGCATTGTTCGGGGTCGGCGAGGCGCGCTTCGACGACGCCTATTATCGCGCCAGCTTCTACGCACCGCGGCCGAAGGAGTTTCGGTTTGCGACCGACACGCCGCCGGCGGTCCGCGTCAGCGACGCGTTCTCGCAGTTCGCGCCGGGCGAGGCCAAGCCCAACAGGCGCTACTCGTCCCTGACGACGATTATCCGTTAGGGCCTGTACTCATTAATCGGCTGTCCGCCTGACGTCCGGTTTACCGCCAGCCAGGGCGCTGGCAGTTCAACCGCTAATGAGCTTGTCGAATCCGACCAGCAGCCAGAATCCGACGGCGCGACCCGAGCTAGATGGACCATGGCTGGAAACTGCCGGCAACGTGATCAATGAATATTGAGCTTTTCCAGAGGCAATTGCAGTTCCGCCGCTCTCTCGGCACGATCCCTCTTGCGGAACTCGTTCTCTTTGCGTTCGAACTTGATCATCTCCTGCTGAGCTGCTTCGAGCAGGCGATTTCGCTTAGCGTCGTCGTATTGCGTATTGTCGGTCATGATCAGGTCCTCTCGCGACCTTACTCCTAAGCAAATCGGGCGACAGCGCCAAGGTTCGATGCCTGAAAATTACGGATTTATGACGGCGCGAGAGCAGGGCAGCAGTTAAAAGAGGCGCGGCCGGGCTTGAAATATGCGTCCCGGCGGCGCCCTATTCTCTAACTGAGCACTGAAATCTCAGTTGACGCCAATGTGCAACGAACATGCCACAGGCTCGTGACATCACCTTGCTCCTGCATCACGGTCGTGGCCCTTTCTGTGCCAACTAGTGCCTAAGGCACGCCTTCAGAAACTCGATAGGTGAAATACCTTTCCTGCCGCGTATGTGCCGTTTCACATCTTTTACGTGAAGCAACGCTAAGATCCCCGGTGAACGCCTTTTACAAATGTCGGTAATTTTCAGCAGTTGCAGCTCTTGGAGCTCGTAATGAATAGTCGTGGTCGGATTTGCGACCGTATGATCATTTTGAATCAACGGGTCTGGTTGCTCAACTCTCAACTTGCAGAACTTCGGAACCTCCGCGCTCGGGTATTGAAGACCTGCGAGAGAAGCAGCCGCAAACGATCGAAAGTCCGAGTTATCTGGGCCAAGCGGCGGTAAATTTGTAGTTGTAGTGTTCGCTCTGGGTTGCGAACAGTAGATCAAGGTGGCGACTTCCGCTTTACGGTGGTGAGCCGACATTTATGGGTTCACGCCCTAATTCAAGGCGGACGCCGGCGGTCCCACGGCCTTCAGCTCAGAGGCTTCCTCGTCGGTGAAGATGCGGCTGCGCGCCGGGAATCGCACGCCTTTCAGCGTTTCCACGGAAACGCTCGAGCCGCGGCCGCACGATATCCACAAGGCCTTGTGTTGCCCGACAGGCAAAACACCCGAGTCCTGGGTCAACGCCTTTGGGCAAAAATATTCCACTTTACCGAAATTCGGAAATCGCGTATGTGTCGCGGCATCCCGGCCCAACGAAGAGGGGCGTATCGCGATCGTCACGAACGCGGGCCGGGTTGCGGTGGACGTGGGTCACATCGGCGCTGAGGGTTTTGCAGGGCGGGCAACCGTGAGCAAGACCGTCGCGCACACGACCGGTGTGATCCGCGTACGGCAAAATCGTGTGGTCCTGGCGCCCGGGGTCTGTGCGCCAAGTCTTGCGGTGATGTGGCGGTCCAACCGGGCACGCGCATCAGTCATCCACAAGGCGACGGGGGCAATAGTGCAACGCTCCCCGGGGAGAGTACGACATAAGCCGTAAAGCCACTGCGCAGGGAAGGCCGGGATGCTCCGGTTGCCCTGTTANCCGCTATGCATGAAGCACACGCAATCTGCTCTTCGCATGGCGGTCGATGGGAGCCAACCGGCTCCCGGCCTTCCCTGCGCCCTCTTTCATGAGAGGGTGAGG